>JAVBYP010000255.1 GCA_030823965.1 Sideroxydans sp. | reverse complement strand
CTTGGAGCGTTGCGGTTTGCGAAGCATCAGTGCATTGGTCGATGTGACCAACTACGTATTGTTGGAACTTGGCCAACCCTTGCATGCCTTCGATCTGAACAAACTGGATGGCGACATCGAAGTGCGTTTTGCACGCGCTGGAGAAACGATCAAATTATTGAACGAGCAACTTGTCGAACTGCAAGGTGACATGCTGGTGATCGCAGATGCAAAATCTCCTGTTGCCTTGGCTGGTGTGATGGGAGGGGCAGATAGTGCAGTGGATGAAGCTACTACTGACATCTTCCTTGAAAGTGCATTCTTCGCACCTCACGTCATCGTAGGAAAATCGCGTCGCCTTGGTTTCAGCTCGGATTCTTCTTATCGCTTCGAGCGTGGGGTGGATTTCGCTGCAACAGCTTTTGCGCTAGATCGCGCGACTCAATTGATACTAGATATCTGCGGCGGACAAGCGGGAGCAGTGAGTGAAGTCATTAGTGAGTTGCCAGTCCGCCATCCAGTGAAGCTACGTACTTCGCGCGTACATCGCGTGCTGGGTATCTCGTTGCAGCCTGAGCAGATCGCACAGATCCTGTCACGGCTTGGGATGGCGTTCCAACAGGATGGTGATACGTTCATGGTGACACCGCCTAGTTATCGCTTCGATATCGAGATCGAAGAGGATCTGGTAGAAGAAGTCGCGCGTGTACATGGTTACGAGAACATCCAGCCAGCGCCAATCCAGGCGCGGATGAGCATCCTGCCACGCATCGAGTCGCAACGTCCCTTGGCAAAACTGATGCAAGCAATGGTCTCACGTGACTATCAGGAGACCATCAACTACGCTTTTGTGGAGTCCGCTTGGGAGCGCGATCTGTGCGGCAATGTAGCACCCATCACCTTGAAGAATCCCATCGCTAGCCAGATGAGCGTCATGCGTAGTAGTTTGCTAGGCGGACTCTTGGAATCGCTGAGAACCAATCTCGCGCGCAAACAAACGCGTGTGCGATTGTTTGAAGTTGGAGCTTGCTTCTCGACTTCAAAGAACGGCTATCTGCAACAAGAGCGCTTGGCTGGGTTGGCCTACGGGGGGGCGCAATCGGAGCAGTGGGGTGTGTCATCGCGCAATGTCGATTTCTACGATGTGAAGGGCGATGTCGAGGCGCTGTTCGCACCATTGACGGTGAGCTTTCAAGCTCAAGTTCATGCGGCCTCTCATCCTGGTAAATCAGCCAAGATCATTTTGGATGGCAAAGAGATAGGCCGGATCGGTGAGTTACATCCGCAATGGCAACAGCAATATGATTTGCCGAATCCGCCAGTGTGGTTCGAGATCGACATGTCTGCGCTAGCAAGTATCCCAGTCCCCAAGGCAACTGGCATCTCGCGCTTCCCTTTGGTGCGCCGAGACATTGCTGTACTGGTCGACGAATCAGCGTTGGTAGAGAAATTATTGATAGCCATGCGTGGTGTGAAAGCACCTTTCGTGGAAGACATCGGACTGTTCGATGTGTACCGTGGAAAGGGAGTCGAGCAAGGCAAAAAAAGCCTTGCATTCCGTGTGTTATTACAAGATACTCAAAAGACACTGACCGAATCTGAGATTGAACCAAGCATCGCACTGTTGGTAGATGCACTTAATAAAAACGGCGCACAGCTACGTAGTTGAAGGGGAAGTAATGGTAACGACATTAACCAAAGCAGAATTGGCAGACCTACTTTTCGAGAAGGTCGGTTTGAACAAGCGCGAAGCAAAAGATATGGTGGAAGCTTTCTTTGAAGAGATCCGCATGCAGTTGGAAAAAGGGGATAGTGTCAAACTTTCCGGTTTTGGCAACTTCCAGTTGCGCGATAAACCTCAACGTCCGGGCCGCAATCCAAAGACTGGCGAAGAGATTCCCATCACTGCACGTCGTGTCGTGACTTTCCATCCAAGCCAGAAGCTCAAGAGCATGGTAGAGAAGACCTATCATGGAACCGCACGTAGTTGATTCTGCATTGCCGGCCATACCGGCAAAGCGCTACTTCACCATCGGTGAAGTGAGCGAATTGTGTGGAGTCAAGGCGCACGTTCTGAGGTATTGGGAGCAAGAGTTCACCCAATTAAAACCCGTCAAACGTGGTGGTAACCGCCGTTACTACCAACATCACGAAGTCCTTCTGATACGTCGCATCCGCGAATTGTTGTACGAAGAGGGATTCACCATCAGCGGAGCACGTAGTAGACTCGATCAGCAACATCTAGAGAGTCGACATGCAGAAAAATCGGCCGTTGAGAAAGTCGTCCCTCACGAACTTCACATGCGTCGTGAGCTGCAAGATATCTTGAGTTTGTTACGTGCTTAAACATCGGTCTCTTCCCTCGAAAGCATCTCAAGAGAAAGTTTGCTCTGATATAATCTAGCACTTCAGCGTGTAGCGCAGCCTGGTAGCGCACTACCTTGGGGTGGTAGGGGTCGGAGGTTCGAATCCTCTCACGCTGACCAAGTTTATTATGTACTATCATCACCATGGATGGTCTGTGTTTGTGGGGTGAATAGTGAGCTTCCGTTCTCAATCAATCTGTTTGCGAGGTTTCATGTATCGCGATTTGATCTTTATCCGAAGCTTGCTATCTGCAGTACTGATCTCGATTTCATCATCAGCCTTTTCCGCCGAAGAGAACATCACAGAGCAATCTTATCTCCAAGAATTCCCTGTTGTTCTGACCGCCTCACGCCTTTCTCAGCCGCTCTCTGATTCACCTAACTCAATGACGATCATTGATCGCCAGATGATTCGATCATCTGGTTTTAGATCGGTTGTGGATTTGTTCAGGCTCGTACCTGGGATGTATGTTGGAAATGCGGGTGCCAATCAGCCTTTTGTTTCACTTAATGGCGTAACAGATCAATATTCACGTCGAATGCAAGTATTGGTGGATGGACGAAGTGTCTACCTACCTCCATTCGGTGGTGTCGATTGGAGCGGGCTACCATTATTAGTTGAAGGCATTGAGCGAATAGAGGTGGTGCGAGGACCTTCTGCAGCATCTCATGGCACAAACTCTTTTTATGGTGTCATTAATATCATTACAAAAGATCCCTCATTTTTGGAGTCCGATAGACTCTCGGTGAGTCAGGGGGAAATGGGCATTTCGAACATCTCAGCTCAACAAGGTGGAGCGGGTGAAAGATTCGATTACCGACTTTCATATGCCTACCGCGCTGACGATGGTGATAATCCAGAAGTACTGAATGATTCAAGTACAAATCGAATTCTAACAATGCGTTCCAATTTTAGAGTCAACTTCAGTGATACTTTTGAATTTCAACTTGGGCTGAATGCAGGAGAGTCAGGAAGAGGAACAAAAGGACAGCCAGAAAAAGATATCTTCCGAACCATAGAGTCAAAAAATGAATTTCAGATGGTGGCGTGGCGACATACCTGGGATTCTGGTGACGAGTCTAAGCTTTCTTATTACAGAATCAATAGAAACTCCACAGATCCAATGAAGGCTGTTGACTGGAACGTGATTCCGACTGTGTTTGGAACTGATTACTCCAGCAGCTCACGTCAAGATATTGAGATTCAAAATACCACTCAGCTTTGGAAGGAGAATCGAATCGTTTGGGGCGGCGGATTTCGATATGATTTCGCAGAGCAACCATTGATCTTCACATCTACCCACAGCCTAAATCAGTCAAGAGTTTTTGCGCATGATGAATGGAGGCCGATGGAGTCGACGGTGATAAACATCGGTACTATGTTCGAGGATGATGGAGCTGGACATAAGAACAACTCGCCCCGAGTTTCGGTTAATTATCACATCCAACCGCAGCACACTTTGAGAGCTTCATATGGGACAGCAACTAGAAATCCGGTGATGTCTGAGATGTATCTAACAACGGCGGCGAATAAATATTGGAGTAGGGCCTACGTACCACCTATTAATGAATTACGCCCTGAAAAGATAGCAACGAGGGAGATTGGATATGTAGGGAACTTTGGTCAGTTGAATCTGGATGGGCGCATCTACTACGAGACGGTGAGGGATATCATTGGACTTGATTTTTACGCCGATCTTAGCAATCTTGCAGACCCAAAGAGTAGCTTTAAGAATCTAACAGATGGCACTTTCAAGGGGGTCGAAATTTCGGCAGACTATCGATGGGAATCAGGCCGAGTGAATCTAAATTATGCGAGACAACAAGCGAGTTGCCGCTTCAGTTCTTATCCGACGCAATATTTCAACGCGCTCCAGATTTCAGCTTCTCAAACTTTAGCCCAAATGCTTGGGCAAGCATACCAGAGTGACTACTTGGCACTTTGCAGTGCATCGGTGCCAGTCAATAGCGCAAATATATTGCTCAGTCAGGGGTTGTCAGAAACTGTCGATTTCAGCACAGGTTATTATTTCAGGGATGCGGTCAGAGTGACTGATGTTTACTCGGCACTACCTGCCGAATCAATGATGCACAGAATTGATTTTCGTTTGGCAAAAAAATTTGGGAAAGAAGAAAGACCAGGAGGAGGGGAGGTCGCAGTTATATTGCAAAATGCATTCCAAGATAACTATACGGGATACGGCAATATAGCGCAGATGGCGAATCTCTTATTCAAACGGCGGGCTTATCTTACAGCGAACGTTTATTTCTAGCTGGGCATCGCGTTTTTGCCTAGCGTTGGCTTTCACTAGTCGGCAATCCTTTGCTGCCCTAGTGATATTTTTCGTGTGCCAAACATCGGTGCATGCTAATCCTACGCGCATCACACTTGTCCTGAGCGATAACACGGCTGCTTATCAAGAGCTGGGGAGCGAGATAAGAAGTACGCTAGCTAAGGAATTTGAACTGAGTGTGATCAGCGTTGGTGAAGATTTAGCCGACGCTGATCTATATGTGGCTGTGGGAATGAAAGCAGCCGAGGTTCTTTCCTTAAGAGGCAAACCCACCCTCAATGTCTTGCTTCCGCGAGCTGGTTTCGAGAAGCTGAGGCGAGTTCCATCATCAAGTTATTCCGCTATCTTCATGGATCAGCCGGTGCAGCGGCAATTGGCTTTGATCGCATCGCTACTACCTAACGCTACTTCCATTGGTGTGCTGTACGACACTCTACCAACCGAACTCGATAGCTTGAGAAAGTTGGCGGGGATAAAACACTTAAATTTGCACGAACAACAAGTGAATAAGCAGCATCCCCTAGCAGGAGCTTTATCAGCTCTGTTGCAGGAAAGTGATGTCTTGTTGGTGTTGCCGGATAACAAAGTCTATCGTTCGGACACCATACGCAACATCCTATTAGAGACGTACCGCGCTCAAGTACCTATGGTTGGTCTCTCTGCAAACTATGTTCGTGCAGGTGCACTGTGCGCAATCTATAGCACACCCCAACAGATCGCATATCAAGCCGCAGAGGCGATAGAAGAATTTGCTGAAACGGGCAGATTGCCTGCGCCGCAATACACTAAAGAATTCGAGATATCGGTCAACACGCAAGTGGCTCGCTCGCTTGGTGTGCCAGTCAAAGACGCAGTTCAACTGCGCGTGGAAGTCAGGAGGCATCAATGAGAAAGCAAGGAATAGAGAATCAGGCGCTCATGGTCGCCTTGATCCCGGTGTTGATCTTTTCTGTATTGCTAGAGGGGTATTACATCTATACCCGCATCGGCGAGATGGATCGCGCACTGTTCGATAGAGCGAAGTTGATCGTGCGCCAACTTGCATCATCCAGTGAATATGCAGTCTTCTCGGGCAACTTGAGCCTGCTGCAACAGCAGGTCGATGTCGCGCTTTCACAACCTGATGTGAACGCGGTCGTCGTCTTGGATGCATCAGGTAACTACTTGGCTGGTTCAGGGAATTCAAATGATTACAACGCGATCATCAAGCGGAATGAAGGGGTTGATAATCACCGGATATTGAGCCTGCAACAACCAATCATTGCAACGCAGATCCAGTTGGATGATTCGCTTGGTGTAGAGAAGTCGATGAGTAAGCCTTTGGGATCCGTCATCCTCGTGATGAGTAAAGGTAGGCTCAAGTACGAGAAATCGCAGATGTTGATGCTGAACATCCTACTCACTATCTTAGTGATGGGATTTGCGGTGTTCGTTGCGCTACGCGTCTCGCGCCGCATCACTCTCCCCATCATGGGCATTCGTACTGCAGTGAAACAGATCGGTGCCGGGCATTTGGATACTCGTATCGGAGAGACGCGCGTGCAAGAATTGAACGAGCTTGCGCAGGGCATCAATGAGATGGTTCAGCAGCTAGATATTCAGCGAGAGACATTTCAACAACGCATCGATGAAGCGACAAAAGAGATGCGTGAGAAAAAAGAAGAAGCGGAAAGAGCCAATTTCGAGAAGACCCGTTTTCTTGCTGCTGCCAGCCATGATCTGCGCCAGCCTATGCATGCGATGGGCTTGTTCATGGGAGAGTTGAGCAATCGGATCGACACTCCAGAACAAAGAAAGATCGTAGAGAAGGTCGAGGAGTCAGTGGAGGCGATGTCAGGGCTTCTGGATTCGTTGTTGGATATCTCAAAACTAGATGCCGGTGTCATCGTGCCTCAAGAACAAGAGTTCGCGATTGATGTTTTGTTACATAGATTGGCCCAAGATTTCTCATCGATCGCCTTAAAACGTTCCATCACATTCAGAGTCCACCCCATCGAAGCGACCGTGGTGAGTGATCCCATCTTGCTTGAGCGCATCTTGATCAACTTGATCAGCAATGCCATCCGTTATGTTGAACAGGATGGCATCGTCATGGTGGCGTGCCGCAAGAGTGGGGAACACATACGAATCGAGGTCAGAGATAACGGGCCGGGTATACCACTTGAAGAGCAACAGAACATATTCAAAGAATTCGTCCAGTTGACTAACAAGGCCCGCGATCGAAGCAAGGGGTTGGGCTTGGGCTTGGCTATCGTAAACCGCTTATCAAAACTATTGGGACATTCTGTCACGCTCAGATCTGCGCCGCAGCGTGGCTCCACCTTCGCCATCGAAGTTCCTCGAGTGCCCAACGTGCACGAGCTGTTGGCAGAGGGGTCTATAGTTAGAACCGCATCTGGCGCTCTCTCTAATGAGTATGCAGGGCTGAACGTTTTGGTGGTGGATGACGATGAGTTGGTTCGCAAAAGTACTTCAGGTTTGTTCGCCTCTTGGGGATGTAAAATTCAAGTGGCTGGCAGTTTGGCTGAAGTAAGAAAGTTAGCGACGGATGCTTGTTTTGATCTGGTCGTGTGCGACTATCGATTACCTGATGGTAACGGTTTGGAATTGGCCAATTGCATCGACACTCATTGCGAGATAAAACCCGCATTCATCTTGATCAGTGGGGATACTTCACCGGAGGTGCTACAAGTGGTCGTAGCTAAGGGACATCACCTGCTACACAAGCCAGTCAGGCCTGCTAAGCTTCGATCGATGCTGTCATTTGTGTTGAAGAAGAAGGCGGGCTAGTTCAATTGGCTGCAAGCTTGGCGAGAGCAGATTTATCGATTATCTCGATGTGTTCGCGTCCTAGTAGCAACCATCCCTGATCTGCGAATCCCTTCAGCAGACGACTCACCATCTCGCGCGCACTGCCAAGTTCATCAGCTAACGCTTGATGCGTCAAACGGATAGGGTTTTGTTTGGTGAGGAGCAGGGCTGCAAGACGTTGATCCAGCTTTTGGAACGCGACTGCGGAGACCAGTTGCATCAGGTCGGTGAGTCGATCTGAGAAAAGGTGGAACACATAAGTGCGGAAACTGGATTGGCTTTCGAGCAAGACATGAAATGCACTGGCAGGCAACAACAGCATCTCGACATCGGCTTCGCAAATCCCTCTTGCTTGATAGCGTGTATGACCCAACAGACAACTGCTAGTCAGAATGCAACTTTCACCCGGAATGACACGATAGAGCTGCAACTCCCGTCCGTTCGCAGCCGCTTTGATGACGCGCAGACTGCCCGACAAGATCAGCGGGAATCCCTGACAGGCTTGGTTCTCATCGAATACGGTCGTGCCAGAAGGTAGCGACATCACCATCGCTTGTGCTAGCAACTCATCCAACTTAGACGCTGGCAGTTCAGCCAGCATCGGATAGTGTTGTAGCAGTCGAAGGCGTGTGTCGCTGTTCAGCACGATCATTCAGGACGCATGTGCGGGAACAAGATCACATCGCGGATGTTGGCACTATCGGTGAGCAACATCACGAGACGATCGATACCGATACCTTGACCTGCGGTTGGAGGTAATCCGTATTCCAGCGCTCGCACGAAAGCGCTGTCTTTGAACATCGCTTCTTCGTCGCCAGCATCCTTCGCGGCGACTTGTGCATCGAAGCGTGCTTCTTGGTCTTCAGCATCGTTCAATTCGGAGAAGCCATTGGCGATCTCGCGGCCAACGATGAACAACTCGAAGCGCTCGGTGATCTCGGGATTCGCGTCACTGCTACGTGCTAGCGGAGAAACCTCCACAGGATAGTCGATGATGAACGTGGGCTCGAACAGATGCGATTCCGCCATCTCTTCAAACAGTGATAACTGCAAGCCGCCCACCGCATCCTTAGGGTTGTACTTGGCTTTCAAGTCTTTTAGTTGATTGACCAAGAAGGTGCGGTCATTCAGTTGCGCATCAGTGAATTGTGGGTGATATTTTTGGATAGCTTGTACCATCGTCAAGCGATGGAAAGGTTTGCCCAAGTCGAGCTCTTGACCTTGATAGCTGATGACGGTCGTGCCGAGAACCTTGAGTGCCACTTCAGCAAACAATTTCTCCGTGAATCCCATCAGGTATTTGTAATCACGATAGGCTTCGTAGAACTCGATCATGGTGAACTCGGGATTGTGGCGAGTTGAGACTCCCTCGTTGCGGAAGTTACGATTGACCTCGAACACCTTCTCGAACCCACCCACGACCAGACGTTTCAAATACAGCTCAGGTGCGATGCGCAGATACATCTTCATATCCAGCGCATTGTGGTGCGTCTCGAATGGCTTGGCCGAAGCGCCACCGGGGATAGGGTGCATCATCGGTGTCTCGACTTCTAGGTAGCCGTGGCGAATGAAGAACTCGCGTATCGCCTGAATGATCTTGGTGCGTGCGAGGAAGACCTTGCGCGAATCGTCATTGGTGATGAGGTCGAGATAGCGCTGGCGATACTTCTGCTCTTGGTCGGTCAAGCCGTGGAACTTCTCAGGCAGAGGGCGCAAAGATTTGGTCAGCAGACGGATCTGTGTGACGCGCACCGACAATTCATTGGTCTTGGTTCTGAACAGCACGCCGACTGCTCCGAGGATATCGCCCAAGTCATAGTGCTTGAATTCGCCATGAACTGTTTCGCCGATGTTGTCGTTGCTCAAGAACAGTTGGATACGTCCACTCATGTCCTGCACGGTTGCGAAGCTGGCTTTACCCATCACGCGCTTCAACATCATACGACCTGCAACGGACACGTGAATCGGATTGGCTTCCAATTCATCGTGCGTCAGATGGCCGTACAACTTATGCAAATCGTCAGACAGATGTTCGCGCTTGAAGTCGTTAGGGAAAGCGACACCCTTGTCGCGGATGGCCTTTAGTTTGGCGCGACGCTCTGCAACGATCTGGTTTTCATCAACTGCGGGAAGATTCTGTTCAGTAGTCATGATGTTTCTCTAAAGTTAAACGCCTTGTTTCAAACTGGCTTCGATGAAAGGGTCAAGGTCACCATCCAGCACCTTTTGGGTGTTGGATATCTCGACGTTGGTGCGCAGGTCTTTGATGCGGCTCTGGTCCAGCACGTAGCTGCGGATCTGGTGACCCCAGCCCACGTCGGATTTGGTGTCCTCCAACTTTTGCTGTTCGGCCTGGCGCTTGCGCAGTTCGGCCTCATACATGCGCGATTTCAGCATGGACATGGCTTCCGCGCGGTTCTTGTGTTGCGAGCGGTCGTTCTGGCACTGCACCACGATACCGGTCGGGATGTGTGTGATGCGGATCGCGGAGTCGGTCTTGTTGATGTGCTGACCGCCGGCACCGGAGGCACGGAAGGTATCCACACGCAGGTCGGCGGGGTTGATCTCTACCTCGATGGAGTCGTCCACTTCGGGATAGACGAACAGACTGGCGAAAGAGGTGTGGCGACCACCGGAGGAATCGAAGGGTGACTTGCGCACAAGGCGGTGCACGCCGGTCTCGGTGCGCAGATGGCCATAGGCATATTCGCCTTCCACCTTGAGTGAGGCGCTGCGGATGCCAGCGACATCGCCCCCAGTCTCTTCCAGCACTTCTACCTTGAAACCTTTGCGTTCACAGTACTTGAGATATTGGCGCAACAGGATCGAGGCCCAGTCGCAGGCCTCGGTACCGCCTGCACCAGCTTGGATGTCGATGAAGCAATTGTTGGGGTCGGCCGGATTGGCGAACATGCGGCGGAATTCGAGCGCGGCGACGCGCTGTTCGATGTCTTGTACGTCGTTGGCGATGCTCAACAGGCTGTCATCGTCATTCTCGGCCTGTGCCATCTCGAATAGTTCGGCAGCATCGATCAGTTCCTGCGTGATCGCACTGAGGCCGAGCACCACGTCCTCCAATGATTTACGTTCGCGCCCCAATTCCTGCGCGCGTTTCGCGTCGTTCCAGATGGCTGGGTCTTCGGCGAGTTGGTTGACTTCGGCTAGACGGTCTTGCTTGCCATCGTAGTCAAAGATACCTCCGAAGTTCGAGGTTTCGAGTGTTCAGATCTTGGATCTTGTTGGTGAGGGCGTTGAGTTGTTCGGCTTCCATGTTCTGTCTTCTTTAAGCTGCTGGAAAGGCCGAGATTATACACTCCAAGCGGTTTGATTCGCAGTCCGAGTTAGAGGAGCAGAAGGCCTATTGTTACTCCAGAAACGATGGCAATGAAGCCGATCGCGATATGTCTTGCCAGCGCAATGCCGCCGATCGCGAAAGCTAGTCCAAATTTGAAGGTCATATTTGAGATGAAAGCCAATGCAATGGAGATGACTGCTTGTTCGCTACTTAGTTTTTCCATATTCAACAAGCGCAAGCTTGACAGCGCGATGGCATCTATATCGGTTAGACCAGCGACGACTGAGACGATGTAAAGGCCACCACTTCCCGCAATATCAGATAGCCATGCGGCGCAAAAAAGTACGATGACAAAGAGAAGTCCAAAACCGAGAGCCGCGTGGATCTCGGTAGGATTGGAAGTCTCTGGCATAGGTAGTTCCCCTTCGTTCTTCAGGCGCTTCCAGTTATACAAGGTAGCGATCACACCGAACAGCAAGCCAAGTGCCATCACTGGCGCGAGTTGTTTGAGGATACCTGGGGAAACGAGACCGCTGACGACCATAAGCCGAATCAATACGACTTGGCTGGCGATGAGTATGACGACAGCAGAAAGTCGCAACATACCGTCGTTGAGTTTGCTGTGTTTTGCATAGACCAAGGTGGTGGCGGTGCTGGAAACCAGTCCTCCTAGGAATCCGAGGAGAGGAGCGCCGAAGCGTTGCCCAGTCATACGCAAAGCGACGTATCCCGCCAAACTCAAACCAGAGATGAGCACGACCATCATCCACCCTTGATAAGGATTGAAGGCGCCATACGGGCCGTAGTTCTCATCGGGCAAGATGGGCAAGATCACGAAACTCAATATCGAGAATTGCAATATGGAAACGAGGTCTTTGCGCGTCAGTCTTTGACTGATGCCTTGCAGTTCTGGCTTGAAATAGAGCAGGGTGGTAGTGCCGATCGCCAGTATCACAGATAACTTGGAGAAACCTAGCCAGACCAAGATCCCCAACAGGTAGCAGATGAGCAGAGCGGCGACGGTCGTGGTGCCAGGGTCGTTGTTCTCGGTGGGAACATTACGATAAGACTCGATGATCATTGCAGCAACAGACAATAAACCGACGACCAATAGCCACGGGGAGTCGATCTTTTCCGCGATGAGCGCCACCAGAGTGCCCAACATGGAGACCAGTGCGAAGGTGCGCAGCCCGGCCTTGGCGGAGGGATTTCGCTCACGTTCCATACCGATCAGTAGTCCGATGGCGAGACTAGTGAGGAACTGTGGGAGTGATTCGAAGCCATTTCCTTGGATGCCACTGATGTCCATAGTTCACCTCAAGTGCATTGACGTACGATGAGTTGCAGACTCTCCTTGCCATTGTATTCGTTGATGCTGAGACTGAATACAGCATGGACATGTTGAGGCAAAGGTTCTATCGAAAAGAAATAGATCGCATCCAAGTCACCGCTCTCTGCTCCCAGCTTTAGTTTTAGGTGCTTCTCGCCGACGATGCGTTGGCTGAGAACACGGAACTCACCTTCAAATAAGGGTTCTGGGAAACCTTGTCCCCACACTTGTTTTTGCAACGTGCGGGCGATGGGGAGGGTGAATTCATCTGCCATCAACCTGCCATCGGTCACGATGGTCTTTACCAGCGCTTCCTTGTCTATCAGTTCTTGCGCTACTGTTTCAAAGGCTATACGAAAATCGTTCAGGTCACTTTCGCGGATGCTGAGTCCTGCCGCCATGGCATGACCACCGAACTTCAAAATGAGGTCGGGGTGTCGCTTCGACACTAAGTCGAGTGCATCACGCAGGTGCAGACCAGCGATGCTGCGCCCAGAGCCTTTGAGTTCACCATGTTTAGAATGGGCGAATGCGATGACGGGGCGATGGAACTTGTCCTTCATGCGTGATGCGAGGATGCCGATGATTCCTTGGTGCCAATCTTCGTTGAACAGCGTGAGCGAGTAGCTATCTGCTGGCTTGAATGTCTCTAGTGCGGTCAGAGCGGTGTCTTGCATGTCCGCTTCTATACTGCGTCGCTCGTG
>JAVBYP010000238.1 GCA_030823965.1 Sideroxydans sp. | reverse complement strand
ATGATGCCTCGTTCAAACAACAAGACGGCCTGCGCTATTCGGCGCGCGACGTGGCGATCTTCCGCGCCAATCAGCGAAGCGTACCTATCGTGTTGGGCTCGGCCACGCCCTCATTGGAAAGTTGGCACAACGCGCAAAGTGGGCGTTACACCATGTTGAAACTCACTCAACGCGCAGTACAGCCCGCCACCCTGCCAACAGTGCGCTGTCTTGATGTGGGTCAGTTGCCGTTGCAAGACGGCTTGAGTGAGCCGTTGCTCACAGCCATCGAAACTCGTTTGCAGCGTAAAGAGCAGAGTCTCATCTTCATCAATCGGCGCGGCTATGCGCCGGTGCTGATGTGCACCGCTTGCGGCTGGTTGTCCGAGTGCAAACATTGCGCGGGCAAGTTGGTGTTGCATCTCAAAGACCGCACGCTGCGTTGCCATCACTGCGGCGCTCAGCAACGTGTGCCGCACGCTTGCCCCGCCTGTGGTGATGCCGATCTCAAACCCGTCGGTATGGGTACGCAGCGTGTCGAAGAGGCATTGCAGGCGCGCTTTCCTCAAGCGCGCATATTGCGGGTGGACCGCGACAGCACGCGTAACAAAGGTGCATGGGATGCCATGCGCAAACGCATTCATGATGGTGAGGCGGACATCCTGGTCGGCACGCAGATGCTAGCGAAGGGGCATGACTTCCCTAATCTCACTTTGGTAGGCGTGTTGAATCCGGATGGTGGTTTGTACAGCGCCGATTTTCGCGCATCAGAAAAACTGTTCGCGCAACTCACCCAAGTCGGTGGTCGTGCTGGGCGTGCAGACAAAGTGGGAGAGGTGATCGTGCAGACCGCGTTCCCGACGCATCCTTTGTTCAATGCGTTGCGGGCGCACGACTATGAGGCATGGGCTCAAATCCTATTGGAAGAACGCCAGTCAGCGGGCTTTCCCCCCTTCATGTTCCAAGTGCTGTTGAGCGCAGAAGCGAAACAAGAAGGGGAGGCATTGGCGTTTTTAAAGCGTGCACGTGTGATCGCGCTTGAGTTAGAAAAGCCCGTCGAAGTGTACGGCGTCATTCCCGCTGCGATGCCAAAGCGCGCAAACCATCATCGCGTCCAACTGCTGGTGCAAAGCGATGCGAGAAGGACTCTGCAAGATTTTCTGCGGTCGTGGAAGCCGCGCTTGGATGTGATACAAACCAAGCAAATTCGTTGGTCTTTAGACATCGACCCCCTAGAGTTCTAATAATTACCCGATAGGGTTATGACCCTTCTGAATATTAGAAGAATATAATGCGCAGGATTTCAATGTTGATACGGAGAAGGAAATGAAAGAGATACAACGCTTCACCCTTGCCGACCTTACGCTTCCCATGAAGACACTTTTCTCTGGTTACCTGTTGGTGATCGGCTTGGGATTGTTGTTCGCAGGCGGTCAGATCATGCTCACGCATGGTATGGCCGATGGCAAAGTCGGATTGTCGGTGGATGACATCGTTTACAGTTATTACGGCAAGCGCGACGAAGGTTCAAAATTGATCGCCAAACTCAACGGTTCGATGAAAGACAATGCGCCTCCAGAAGTTCGTCTTTCTATGATCAAGTGGGCGGAGAGCGGGGCATCGCAAGAAGAATGGGATGAAAAGATTTCGATGGATGTGGATCAGTACTGCGCTCCATGCCATGCGAACATCCCGGGGCTAGCCAATATTACCGACAAGGCGGTGATGGATGAGATGTTGCATGTGGATCAAGGACAGTCTCCCTCCACGTTGACACGCGTCTCGCACATCCACCTGTTCGGCATCTCATTCATCTTTTTCTTTGTGGGTTGGATATTCACCTATGCCACTGGCATCTCGCAGCGGAACAAGGCCATCATCATCTCTGTGCCGTTCCTGTTTCTGATGGTGGACGTGTTGGCATGGTGGCTTACTAAATGGAATCCCAATTTTGCTTGGTTCGTCATCATCGGCGGTTTCGGCTATAGCATGTCTGCCGCCATCATGATCTTCACTTCGTTGTATCAGATGTGGATATTGCCGCGTCGCAAAGCAGTGCCCGTCGACCCTCCGATGCAGTGATTCGTGTCGATGAGCGAAAGTTTGCTTAGTGCCATCGCCGCCATCATTGGCGGCGATGGCGTTTTGACGGGTGTCGCCGCTGCGCCTTACTGCAAAGATTGGCGCGGTCGTTATGCGGGTGAGGCGATAGCCGTCGTATTCCCTTCCACGGCGCAGCAAGTCAGTGATGTCGTGAAGTTGTGCGTCGCGCAAGGCATCGCCATCGTTCCACAGGGTGGCAACACCAGCCTGTGTGGCGCATCGGTACCTCTGGCAAATGGCAGTCAGCAGATCGTCATCAATCTCTCTCGAATGAACAGCATTCGCAAAGTGGATGCCATCAACTACACCATGACAGTCGAAGCAGGTTGCAAGTTGGCCTCCTTGTACGAAGCGGCAGACAAAGCCGATAGGCTGTTCCCGCTCGGTCTCACCGCCATCGCACCGCATTGCGAGATCGGTGGCAATCTCTCGACCAACGCAGGAGGTATCGGCGTACTGCGTTACGGCAGTGCGCGCGACCTTGTGCTCGGATTAGAAGTTGTATTGCCTGATGGGCAAATATGGAATGGACTGCGTAGCCTGCGTAAAGACAACACGGGTTACGACCTCAAACATCTTTTCTTAGGTGCCGAGGGAACGTTGGGCATCATCACCGCTGCCGTCCTCAAGCTATACCCGCGTCCCAGGTCGGTCGCCACGGCTTGCATCGCTGTGCGCGATCCACAAGTGGCGGTCGCGCTGTTGTCGCATCTGCGCGCCACCTGTGGCGATAAGATCAGCGGTTTCGAGATCATCTCAAGAAGCTGCCTCGATCTCGTGTTCAAACATATCAGCGACACATACGAACCATTCGACAGCAAACACGAGTGGATCGTCATCACCAAGTTGGCGGATGTGCTCGCTACTCCGCTTGACGTGCCATTAGCGGAATCGCTGAAATCTTTCGGCGACGGCATCATCGCATTCGACATCACCAGTGAAGAGACGAGAGCAGAACGCTGGTGGCGTCTGCGCAAGAACATCGCTGAAGCACAAAAAGCCGAAGGCATCAGCATCAAACACGATGTCTCCATCCCTATCAGCAGCGTGCCGCAATTCATCGCACAAGCCAGCACTGCTTTGCGTGCCTCTTATCCCGGTGTGCGCATCGTCGCCTTCGGCCACATCGGCGACGGCAACATCCATTACAACATCTCAATGCTGGATGCAGAAAAGAACTCCGACTTCATTGAACAGCAAGAACAAGGTGTGAACCACATCGTGTATGAAGTCGTCGCACAGCTTGACGGCAGCATCAGTGCCGAGCACGGTCTGGGGCAATTGAAGCGCGAAGAGATCACACGCTACAAGAGCGCTATCGAGTTGCAATTGATGCGCGATATCAAGCGCACTCTCGATCCACATGGGCTGATGAATCCGGGCAAGGTGGTGTAGGCTTGCGGTAGGCAGTTTCGTTAAAGGAGGCGCATATGGCAAACCAACCCGAAATCACCAACATGGCCCTGTTCTGCGATTTCGAGAACGTGGCGCTGGGCGTGCGTGATGCAAAGTACGCACAATTCGATATCAAGAAAGTACTAGAACGCCTGCTATTGAAAGGCGGCATCGTGGTCAAGAAAGCCTATTGCGACTGGGAACGTTACAAAGAATTCAAGGCGACCATGCACGAAGCCGCTTTCGAGCTGATCGAGATCCCGCATGTGAGACAAAGCGGCAAGAATTCCGCCGACATCCGTATGGTCGTTGATGCCCTCGACCTTTGTTATACCAAAGCCCACATCGACACCTTCGTCATCATCAGCGGCGATTCCGATTTCTCACCGTTGGTCTCCAAACTGCGCGAGAACAACAAATATGTCATCGGCATCGGTGTGAAAGATTCGACATCTGATCTGCTGAGTGCCAACTGTGACGAGTTCATCTTCTACGACGATCTTGTGCGCGTACAGGAAGCGAAGAAGAAGCAGGCTGCGAAGAAAGCACCTGCGAAAGTGAAAGCCGAAACTGCCAAGCCAACTGAAGTCAAAGTCGAGGATGACAAAAAACAAGAAGCCATGGACTTCCTTGTCGAAACTGTCGAAGGTCTTATCTCCGAGCGCGGATCGGATGAAAAGCTCTGGGGCTCTATGGTCAAGACCACCATGCAACGGCGCAAGCCAGGCTTTAACGAATCCTTCTATGGCTACCGATCATTCCGCGATCTGATGGAAGACGCGCAAAAGAACAAACTGGTCGTGCTGGTGAAGGATGAGAAGTCGGGGCAATACACTATTCGGTTACCCGCAACGGACTGACCAGAAGCTGTTCTCAGATCACCTTCACCCGCACCAACTCTTCGCCATTCGGGTCGGTCACGTGCACCGCGCAGGCGATGCATGGGTCGAAGCTATGGATGGTGCGCAGGACTTCGATGGGTTGTTTCACATCGTGTAGTTGGTGGCCCTCTAGGGCTGCCTCATACGGCCCCTGATTCCCTTCAGCATCGCGCGGTCCGGCATTCCACGTGCTGGGCACGATGGCTTGGTAGTTGTCTATCTTCTGGTCTTTGATGACGATCCAGTGTGAGAGCGCGCCTCGCGGTGCTTCAGTGACACCCACGCCTTGCGCGTGGCTGGGCCACGTTGATGGATCCCACTTCGTTTCGTTGAATGTCTTCACATCTCCTGCCTTGATGTTGGCGATGAGTTGGTCGTACCAGCCCTGCATCTGATCGGCGATGATCTTGGTCTCCAGCGTGCGAGCCGCCGTGCGCCCCATCGTTGAATAAAGCGACTGCACTGGCAGGTCGAATTTCTTCAAGGTCATACCGACCAGTTCTTTGGTCTGCTCATGTCCGTTCGCATACATCATCAACACGCGCGCCAGCGGACCGACTTCGACTGGCTTACCCTTCCAGCGCGGCGACTTCATCCATGAATAATCTTTGTCCACATCAAGGTGTTCGTATGGAGGCTTCGGTCCGGTGTAGTCCAGCTTGGTCTCGCCTTTGTAAGGGTGTAGCCCCTGCGCTTTGCCAACGGAATAGTCGTACCACGCATGGCTCACGAACTCCTGAATCTCGCCTTCTGCATTCAAGTCGATGGGATGTATCTTGCTCAAGTCTCTGTCCAAGATCACACCGGAGGGAATGAGGAAAGAAGACGGATCGGACATGCCCTTGGCTGGAAAATCGCCGAAGGTGAGGAAGTTGCCCACCCCTTCGCCCTGCTTGAACCAATCCTTATAGAAGCCAGCGATAGCGAGCGTATCCGGCACATAGACCTGATCGACGAACTCGCGCATCTGATTGATGGCGTTCTGCACCGTTTGCAAGCCGACCACGTTCACCGCAGTGCCGGAATTGCCACCGTGGAAATGCGGCCCATTCCCGTGTCCCTGATGATTGGGATCGATACTGATGGCGCAAGGCACGCCGCCAACGAGGAACATGGGATGCGGATTCTTGCCGCCGAACACGGCGTGCAGTTTGACCACATCACGCTGCCAAGCCAACGCATCCAGATAGTGTGCCACCGCCATCAGGTTGGCTTCGGGTGGCAGCTTATAAGCCGGATGTCCCCAGTATCCGTTGGCGAAGATGCCCAACTGTCCTGCCTCGACGAAACCTTTCAGCTTCTTCTGCACATCGCTGAAGTAGCCGGGCGACGATTTGGCATAGCCAGAGATACTCTGCGCAAGCGCTGAAGTCGCCTTGGGGTCGGCCTTCAGCGCCGACACCACATCCACCCAGTCCAGCGCATGCAGGTGATAGAAATGCATCACATGATCGTGGATGTATTGCGCACCGATCATCAGATTGCGGATCAATTGTGCGTTGCTCGGTATCTCGATCTTCAATGCGTTCTCAACGGCACGCACTGAGGCGATACCGTGCACCAAAGTACACACACCACAGATGCGTTGCGCTAGCGCCCACGCTTCGCGTGGGTCGCGTCCACGCAGGATGATCTCGATGCCACGCACCATGGTGCCAGCGGATGAAGCGCGGGTGATGCGACCGCTGGCATCCGTCTCCGCTTCGATGCGCAGATGGCCTTCGATGCGGGTGACGGGATCGACGACGATGCGTCTTGTGGTCGGCTCATTCATGGTGTGTTGTCCTCAACAAGATACTGCGCGAGCAATTCGGTCAGCCCGATCACTTCGACCTTCATGTGGTGATGCTCCAATCCTTCTTCCATCACGATGCGACAATTCGCGCAGGCGGTGATGAGTGTCTGCGTACCAGTTGCTTCTATCTGCTCTTTCTTGTGTTTAAAAACTTGCAAGCGTAATGGCTCGGCACGTGAGTTGGCGGAGACACCGCCACCACCGCCACAGCACCAGTTCATCACGCCCGCATCGGGCATCTCGCGGAAGTCGGATGCGACCTCATTCAGCAAGCGTCGCGGTTGCTCCACCACGCCGCCGCGCCGCGCGATCTGGCAGGGGTCGTGATAAGTCAGCGGGCGTTTGTCTTTGCCTTTGGTCTTGAGTCTTCCTGCCGTGTGCAACTCGTCCAGCACCTCGAGGATGTGCTTCACCTCAAAGCGGAACGGCCTACCTATCAGGTTGGGCCCCTCCCAGCGCAAGGCAGTGAAGGCATGACCGCATTCCGGACTGATCACACATTTCACTTTCAGTCTTTCGGCGGCCACTACGATGCGGCTCACGATCTCGCGCGCCAGATCGGATGCGCCGATCTGGATACCGCTGTTGGTCGCTTCGAACGCATCCTGTGCCAATGTCCAACTCACGCCAGTTTGTTTGAAGATACGGCTGAGTGCGGACAGATATTCGGGGAAGTTGATGATCTCCATCGACGACATGAGCACCAGATAATCCGCGCCTTCTTTCTCGACGGGCACTTCGATACCCGTCTCGTTTTGCACGTGTTTGATCTGTGCCAACACCGCCGGCCACTTGATGCCCATTGGACTGCCGATAGTCACCGCACGCGTGGTGGCACCCACCAGATCTTCCGGAGCATGACCTGATGCCGCCATACCTTCACGCATCTTACGGATCATATAGGTGAGATCGTTGCCGACCGGACACACCATCGCGCAGCGGCCACACAGTGTGCAACTGTCGTAGACCAACGGTTCCCACGCTTCCAACTCTGCATCTGTCACTGGCTTGCTCAAACCGAGCGTCTTGCCCAATTTTCCGAGCAGGGTGTACTCCTGCTGCCACACACGGCGCAGTGGTTCGAGTTTACGGATAGGTGTGTATTTTGCGTCCCCCGTCTCGGTGTAGAACAGACAGGCTTCTGCACAAAGTCCGCAATGCACACAGCTAGAGAAGAAACTGGCGATGGGTGTGTCGATGACTTCCTTGAAAGAGTTGATGCCTTTGGCAAGAGTCGCGCTCATGACGATACCTCGTCTTGGTTGGCAATTCTCATGATGCCGTCCCCTTTCGTCCAAAGATATCGCCGTTGTACCAGCGCGAGATGAATACCGAAAAGGTGTGGAACAGTTTGGTGAACGGCAACAACACCAGCAACAATTCGACCGAGAAAAGGTGCAGCGACAACATCAATGTGTACTCGAAGAGCAGATGGTGAAAGGACAGATAGCCTGTCAGCAAAGGTAACAACGTCAGGGCCCACGCGAGATAGTCACCAAAGCCAGACAGCATGCGTTTCACTGGATTGGTGATCCGATGTGCGAGCAACACACACAATGCAACGATGGCCGCCACAGCGGATGCATCGACCAAGGCGGAAGGCAGATTGGGCCAGCTGATGCCGAATAGGTCATCGAAGAATTCGATGTGCGGTGCGAAGAACAGAATGGTTGCGAACAGCCCTAAATGGAACACATAACCGCCGACGTAGGTCACTGGCTCACGATTTAGCAAACCCTGCGGCGGCAAGGAGCGTGTGAAAACGGTACGCCAACCGCTGCCGGGACTATTGGTGCGTGGCTTGGCTAGGTCCGCTTTACGCCCGAGTCCGAATATCTCGAATAGTCTTAACACGACTCCGGCTGCGAACAATATCAATGCCCAGTTCAGCGCGTCGCCACGTGCGAAGGTCAGCAAGTCGAGATGGTTCATTTGTCCTCCCGCAACAACTCTTGAGGTGTCACTTTCTCGTGCGCTGCTTTGGCCGAAGCTTTAGTTGAACGGTTGTGCCATGTGATCGCCACACCTGCTGCGGCTCCCGCTACTGCCGCCGCACCTAGCATAGAGGCTGTCGCCGAGACAGGCATAGATAGCGCTTTGTAGAGCGGACCCGCATCCCAGAAGTTTGGCTCGGAGCAGCCGATGCAGCCATGACCAGACTGGATGGGGAAGCTCGTACCGTCGTTCCATTTGGTCGTGGCGCAGGCGTTGTAAGTGACGGGTCCTTTACAGCCGAGTTTGAATAGACACCATCCCATGCGTGCCGCTTCGTCATCGAAGGTTTGCGCGAATTTGCCTTGATCGTAGAAAGGTCGACGATAGCAACGGTCATGGATGGTCTCGCCGTAGAATGATTTTGGACGACCCAAGTCATCTAGCTCGGGGATGCTGCCAAAGGTGAGGAAGTGCGCGAGCACACCTGTCATCACTACCGGTATCGGTGGGCACCCGGGCACATTGATGATGGGCTTGTCCTTGATGATGTCGCTCACTGCCACTGCCCCCGTGGGATTCGGATCTGCTTTAGGCAATCCGCCATAAGTCGCACAAGTTCCTACTGCGACGATGGCCGCCGCACCCTTGGCAGTCTCGATCAGCATGTCGTAGTTGCTGATACCGGCGATGGTCGAATATCCAGGATCGCCCATCGGTATCGAACCATCGACGACCAGCAGATACTTGCCTGCGTTTTCTTGCATCGCCTGAGTACGCGCAAGTTCTGCTGCCTCAGCTGAGGCAGCTTGCAGCGTGTGGTGATAGTCGAGCGAGATGAGGTCGAAGATCAGTGTTTCTAAGGTCGGCGAATGCGAGCGTGTGATGGATTCGGTGCAACCAGTGCATTCTTGGAAAGAGAGCCAGATCACCGATTGCCGTCGTGCCTTGGCTATCGCCTCGGCCATCACGCTGGCCATCGAAGGTGGCAAGGCCAGCATCGCTGTCAGGGCAGTACAGAATTTGAGGAACTCGCGGCGAGTGATGCCGCGCTGTTCCAAGCCTTCGCCTACGGTTCCTTGTAAGACCTTAGGGGAATTTGTTTGCTTCATGTTGACTCCTAGAACGGAATTAACTGCGCGACCTACCTGCATTCTGAGCGGCTGATCTGCTGAGGTCAATCCATCAATCGGGTCATCAATAGTTGACTATTCCACACGCCACGAATGATTGAATCTCTCAATGATCCTGGCGGCGGTCGTACATATCTCCGGTAAGGAGGCGGCCACCAGCGGTGACAACGATTCACCCCATTCGATCAAGGCAGGTTGCACACCGATGAGCGCGCGTCGTTGTGGCCAATGTCCAGTCAAGCGCGAGATGGACATGAGGTCGAGTAGGCCCACCTCATGTACGCTGCTCTTACGGTTCGCACCTAGAAAAGCATCCATCGCTTCCCCCTCAAAACTACGAACTGTTCCAGGTGCTGCGCACAACTCCGCAGCATCGATCACTAGCAATGCATCGCACTCGCTAATGGGCACGGCTAGGGTGAACGACAGTGTGCCGCCATCGAGGAATTCCATCTCTTCACGCGCGCCGTATTGAACTTCCAGTTCACGCAGGGCGAAGATGCCCACTCCCTCATCGGTGAGTAGCGTGTTGCCGATACCCAGCACCAATATCTTCATGCCCATTCCAATTCCCACGGCACGCAAGGATCGAGTGTGGTGACGAGCCGCGAGACTCGTTGTTGTAGCACATCCCGATCACGCGCATCCGCGCCGAATAGTTGAGCGTGAAGCAACCCCTGAGGATGGAAGTTCCATTCGGTTGGCGCGACGATCAGATAGTCGGCAACGACATCGCCATCCATTACGACCTCATGCATCAGTAGCCCACGAGCAGTCTCCACTAGTGCACGCCCGATGGAGGACGCGACAGGTATGGCACTCACGGTGCCGACATGGCCTGCCACGTCATGGCCTGATGCCCAGTTGGTCAGCTCATCGAAACGCGCGTGCCAGCGAGCAGAGAAGAACGACGTGGCCGAATCATCAGCGCTTGTGATGGCGCCTGTGACTGCTGCGGCATCTTTCCACATGGGATGCCGACAGAACTCAGACGAGAGTCTCGGCCATGCAAGCAGAGAATCTCTTGCGCTCAGTCGCGGTAAAAGTTTCTGGGATATTTGTGCGTCATCGAATTCGGACAGGCGCATGCGCAGTCCCTGGATCGATGGATCGGAAAGCAATGCATAGAGGTCATCACGCTGCCCATTCGCTATCGCCTTGGCGCCAAGGACGAACTCTTGCTTGAGTTCGACGTGACCCAGTAGTTGCGGCAGATCTAGCAGGCAATGCCACAGATGTTCGCGTAAAGCTTCGCGCCGAACCTCTTGATCGATCGTGGGGTTGCATTTTTCGCCACGTGCTGCAGACATCGCCAACACTGCGGCACGCATCTGAGCGTGTCCACACAAGGCGAACATCGAAGAAACCATACGGATCACTTGCGGTGTCGTCCTGCCGCGCAACAGTTGCGATACCTCAGGGCGTTCACTATTCACTTGAACCCCGGTCACTTGTCCGGCAGAACAGGTGAGACTTATGAGTACACGGCCGGTATCTGAATAAGTCGTCATTTGGATGCGGGTAGGTCGGGGAAGTACTTGTCGAGATCGGTCTCGCCTTGCAGGGCTGCGGTGAGGCCATCGAGTGCTAGGTTGATCTCTATCACCCGTTCTATTGTCAGCTTCTCGCGCGCCTGCCCCAACACGGCATATACCCAATCCCCGACCGCGACATCTTCCAGCCACAGGGTGCTCAAGCGCTCATGCCTGCCCCGTCCTTCGCACCATGCGAAAGCGCCTTCTAGCTCGATGATCTGCATAGGGATGCCTAGGCACATGGCAGTATCTACTCCAATCGGTATTCTCAACTTTGAAGCCATGCTACCGCATCACTCTATCGGGTCAAACATCTTCTGCCATTTTCCGGTTACTGCCGAACTGGGATGGGGGAAGTCACAGTTCGCCGAGTTTGATAGGTAACCGAGAGTCCCTCAAATGCTATAATCCGCGCCACTTTTGGGCGGGTGAAAAGCACCCGCTCCCCCACCTCAACCCTCCCCCAGAGGGAGAGGGGCAAATGATTCGCTAGGCGATGATTATTTTTACTCTGGTGCTGTTTCATGTCCGCTGTCCTCAATTTCAAATCTCATTTAGCTGAATCTTTCGCGCACGCTTTGCGCGAAGTCGCCCCTGATTTCGTGGGGGCGACGATCCTTATCGAACGTCCTAAACAAGCCTCGCATGGCGATTACGCCTGCAATCTGGCGATGCAGTTGGCGAAGCCGTTGCGCAAATCTCCACGCGACATCGCCAATGCGCTGATCACTGCTTTGCCCAAATCCGATGTGGTGGAGAAGGTGGAGATCGCAGGTGCGGGTTTCATCAATGTCTTCATCACCAAAGCCGCCAAGCAAGAGGTAGTGCGTGGTGTGTTGCAAGCGGCTGCGAATTTCGGTCGTATCAATGCAGGCGCGGGCAAGAAGGTGGGTGTGGAATTCGTCTCCGCTAATCCGACGGGGCCGTTGCACGTTGGTCATGGGCGCGGCGCGGCAGTGGGTGATTGTTTGTGCAGTGTGTTGGATGCCGCAGGCTGGGATGTGACGCGCGAGTTCTATTACAACGACGCGGGTGTGCAGATCGACAATCTCACGTTGTCGGTGCAACTGCGCTGTAAGGGCGTCACACCGGATGACCCTTCGTGGCCGGAAAGTGGCTATCGCGGTGACTACATCGCCGACGTGGCGCGCGCCTATCTGGCGAAAGAGACCATCGTCTCTAGCGACCAGAACATCACTGGAAAAGGTGATGTGAACGATGCTGAAGCCATACGCCATTTCGCCGTCGCGTATCTGCGCCGCGAACAAGACTTGGACTTGCGCGCGTTCGGCGTGGAGTTCGATGTGTTCTCTTTGGAGTCTGCGCTCTACACAGAAGGCAAGGTCGATGCGACGGTGCAGAAGCTCATCGCCAGCGGCCACACTTATGAGCAGGAGGGCGCGCTATGGTTGCGCACCACCGACTTCGGCGATGACAAAGACCGCGTGATGCGCAAGACCGATGGTGGCTACACCTACTTCGTGCCTGACGTCGCCTACCATTTGGAAAAATGGAAACGCGGCTTCGTGCGTGTCATCAATGAACAAGGCTCTGACCACCACAGCACCATCACGCGTGTGCGTGCGGGTCTGCAAGCATTGGATGCAGGCATCCCTAAGGGTTGGCCTGACTATGTGTTGCACCAGATGGTGACCGTGCTGAAGAACGGCGAAGAGGTGAAGATCTCCAAACGTGCGGGTAGTTACGTCACCTTGCGCGACCTCATCGACGAAGTGGGCTGCGATGCCACTCGCTACTTCCTCGCCGCGCGCCATCCCGATTCGCAACTGGTGTTCGACATCGACTTGGCGAAATCGCAGAGCAATGACAATCCCGTTTATTACATCCAGTACGCCCATGCGCGTATCAGCACCGTGTTGGCGCAGTGGGGCGGTGAACGCGCTGCCTTATTGAATGCCGACATGAGCATCTTGGATAGCGAGTACGAGACAGCGTTGCTGCAGCGCATGATCGATTACCCGCAAGTGATCGAGACAGCGGCAGAAGACCTTGCGCCGCATCTGGTCGCCTTCTACCTCAAAGAGTTGGCGGCTGATTTCCACAGCTATTACAATGCCTCGCGCTTCTTGGTCGAAGACGAGAAGGTCAAGCTGGCACGGTTGGCATTGATCGCCGCCGTAGCGCAAACGATCAAGAATGGTTTGGCACTGTTGGGCGTGAGTGCGCCTGACAAGATGTAAGTACATAAAGGAACGGACATGGCTAGAGCGGGTAACACAGGCAGTGGCGGCGGAGCTCCAAAATCTAAAGTCGTGGCGGGGATGGTCATCGGCATCG
>JAVBYP010000243.1 GCA_030823965.1 Sideroxydans sp. | reverse complement strand
GGCTATCGACAAGTTGGAGCTCGATCCAGAAGCGCTCATCGGTTCATTGTCCGGTGGTGTGCGTAAGCGCGTGGCCTTGGCGCAAGCCTTGGTGGCCGAGCCAGAAGTGCTCATCCTCGACGAGCCGACCAACCACTTGGATTTCGCATCCATCGAATGGCTGGAAGGTCTGCTCACCAGTTTCCGTGGCAGCGTGTTGCTGGTCACCCATGACCGTAAGTTCTTGGACAACGTCTCCACGCGCATCGTGGAATTGGATCGCGGTCAGTTGGCGAGCTTTCCCGGTAACTTCGCCGCGTATCAAAAGATCAAAGAGCGCATGTTGGCGGACGAGGCGGTGGTCAACGCTAAGTTCGACAAGGTGCTGGCGCAGGAAGAGGTGTGGATCCGCCAAGGCGTGAAGGCACGCCGCGTACGTAATGAAGGCCGCGTGTTGCGTCTGGAGAAATTGCGTCTAGAACGTTCCGCACGCCGTGAGAAGGTGGGCAAGGTCGAGATGAATCTGGACAAGGGCGATCGCTCAGGCAAATTGGTGGCGGAGTTGGAGAACGTCAGCAAGTCATTCGGCACCCGCAAAGTCATCAACGATTTCTCTTGCCGCATCCAGCGCGGTGACAAGATCGGTCTGCTCGGCCCTAACGGCGCGGGCAAGAGCACACTGCTCAAGATCATTCTGGGCGAACAAGCGCCCGACTCTGGCACCGTGAATCTGGGCACGAAATTGAGCGTGGCCTACTTCGACCAGTTGCGCGCTCAGCTCGACGACAACGCCACACTGGCGGACACCATCAGCCAAGGCTCCGACTTCATCGAGATCGGCGGGCAAAAGAAACACGTCATCAGCTATCTCGGTGATTTTCTGTTCGCACCCGAACGCGCGCGTTCACCCGTCAAGTCCTTGAGCGGTGGTGAACGTAACCGTCTGCTACTGGCACGTTTGTTCACCCGCCCAGCCAACGTGCTGGTACTGGATGAGCCGACCAACGACCTCGACATCGAGACGCTGGAGTTGCTGGAAGAGATGTTGGCGCAATACGACGGCACACTCTTCCTCGTGAGCCATGACCGCGCCTTCCTCGACAACGTGGTGACGCAAGTCATCGCATTCGAAGGCGATGGCAAGCTGATGGAATACGTCGGCGGTTACGAAGACTGGGTGCGCGTGAAGAAATTCGAAGCCAACCAAAAATCAGCCGCACCCGTGCAAGCGAAGCCCGTCGCCAAGGCGGAACCAGTCAAAGCAAAGTCATCCGCCAAGCTCAGTTTCAAAGAACAGAAAGAACTGGACGAGATGCCGCAGCGCATCGAAGTGTTGGAACGCGAACAGGAAGACATCGTGGCCGCACTTGGTTCGGGCGCCTTGTATCGCGATAATCCAGCTCACGCGAAACAGTTGCAGCAACGCGCAAGTGAGATCGAAGACGAGTTGCTCACGCTGATGGCGCGCTGGGAGGCGTTGGAGAATCGCTGATTTGTTTACCCTCCCCCATGCAGGTAACCAGCGACTTGCCAGCTTGCTGGCTTAGTCGATTGGCTAGTAGTTTTATCAGGGAGGGCTAGGGTGGGGGTAGAAATGTGGCAGCTTCTAAACTCTACCCCCATCCCAACCTTCCCCCTGCAAGGGGGAAGGAGTATTCGCAGAGAGAGGAGGAAAGTAAATGAACCGCAAGTTTCTGCTACTGACACTCACCGCAGGCATCCTCTGCCTACCCGCCTGTTCGACCAAGCAGATGATGCAAGTGGCACTTGCCAAGAATCCTGAGCAAGCCTTGAAGGGCATGGCGCAGAGCCGTGTCAATTCCTACCGATACAACCCCACCCTCATCGTCGCCGACCTGAAGAAGGCGCAATACGAATTCAATCAGTTGATGGGTAACGTGCAGAAGGAGAGCGGCGCGAAGTGGGGCAAGCGCGAATCCGGTACGTTGCCTAGCCGCACCCGTTACGTGAAATACACCGAGAACTACAAGAACCGCGTGGTGGTGGATTACGACGCGGGCAGCATCCTCATCGAACATCTGGACGAAGACAAAGCGAAAGACAAATTGCGCAACGCGGCAGTGATCGCCTTGCTCACGCCGGACGATCCGGGTGCGGTCGATCTGTTCTCCGACAAAGAGATCACGCTGACAGGCAAGCCGTATCTGCAAGAGATGGTGGTGGATCAGAGTGGTGCGGTGTTGAAGTCGCGGCAGGATGTGGAGCGTTATGCTGACTTCCTCGTCACCAACCAGATGAAACGTCGCACCATCGATGCCAACGGCGTGAGTAAGAACGTGCTCTATGTGCAGATGAGTATGGTCAACGCGCACCTCGATAAACGCGCGGTGCAATACGCCGCCACCGTGCGCAAACATTCCGCGAACACCACCGTCAGCCGCAGCCTCATCTTCGCCATCATCAAGATCGAAAGTTCGTTCAATCCCTACGCCGTCTCCAGTGCACCTGCTTACGGCATGATGCAACTGGTGCCCACCAGCGGCGGACGCGAGGCGTATCGCAAAGCCAAGGGCGAGGATGTGTCGCCGAGCAAGGAATACCTATTCGATGCGGAGAACAACATCGAGCTAGGCTCAACCTATCTGGGCGTATTGCTCAACGACAGTCCGCTGCGCCAGATACAGAATCCCGTGTCACGTGAATACTGCGCCATCGCTGCCTACAACACCGGTCCCAGCAACGTGTTCCGTGCGTTCAGCACACTCACCGGAAAGGCGCGCCAAGCAGATGCATTGGACAAGATCAACTCCATGCGCCCAGATGAAGTCTTCGATGCGCTACGCACCAAGTTGCCGTATGAAGAGACGCGCGGTTACATCGTGAAGGCGGTAGAGGCGAAGAAGCGTTACGCGATGATGTGAACGGCGCATCGTAGTAGGGGTGTTCCATGTCGTTTTATATCGCTTGCAGCTCACCCTGAACAGGCATAGCCTGATGGAACGTCAACGCCTTAAAAGGAGGTGTGCCATGACTACCCATCCCCACCCTCAATCCGTGACCGAGAAAGTCTCCTGCGAAGTTTGCCTGAAAGAGATACCGCTCTCCGAAGCCAAGCGCTTTGAGGCGGAGGATTATGTGGCGAACTTCTGCGGACTAGATTGCTATGCGACATGGAAGCAGCGCAGCGAAGCTGAAAAGCAGCGGGATAAGTAGCGCTAGATCTTCGTCTTCGCCAAGAACTTATCCAACTGATTCGCAAACGTCTGCTGGTCGCGCTGATTGAATACCGGCGGACCGCCTGTCTCCACACCACTGCCGCGCAAGTTCTCCATGAAGTTGCGCATCGTCAGCCGCTCTTGGATGGTGTCTTTGGTATAGAACTCCCCGCGCGGATTCAACACATGCCCACCTTTTGCGATGACCTGTGCCGCGAGTGGGATGTCCGCCGTGATGACCAGATCACCCACCTGCGTCATCTCCACGATCTTGTTATCCGCCACATCGAAACCGGAAGGAACTTGCAGCGCGCGGATGAAAGGCGAGGGCGGGCAGTGCAACAATTTGTTCGCTACCAGCGTGGTGAGTATCTGCCGCCTGTCCGCCGCGCGGAACAGGATGTCTTTGATGACCTTGGGGCAGGCGTCGGCGTCGATGAGGATTTGCATTGAATTATTTATAGTGCGTGGTGTTGAATCCTTACTGCTGTTAATAATACGAAGCAGTCGTTCAACCTCTAAGATAACCGCCCACTGAGGTGCGAAGCACCGAGGGAACCCCAAAGCGCAGCTTTTGGGTGGTACGGTTGGTGGATGGGTTATGAGGTAGATTTTGACGATTTAGCATTACAAAGATTTCCGTATTTATTTTGTGTGAATAATGTATATGGAATAATGATTGTATCTGCAATAAAACTAATCGGTATATCCAAGAGCGCGATGCCTGATTCAGGATGACTTAGATATCGGATGTCATTCGCAACGCCAGAATATAGTCTTGGAACCGTGCCTCCAGGACAAGAGAATCTTTCAGGATCATTGCCTCCTGCGCCACCAGAAACCGTTGCGATTGTTGAACAGCTAGAAAGCATTGCTAAACATAGCAGCACTGCGATGATTCGCACTCATTACCTCCTAACGTTTTAATCAACCGGCTGGCGCGGCTTTATCGCGCCAGTCCGTGTTGAATGGTTTGTTAGCCATTATTTTCCATAGATAACTTGCAGATACACAGCCTTAGTTCCACCTGAAATTACGGATGGTTGATACATTACGTCGGAACTTCCATCTTTGTCTTTAATTGTGAATTTAAAGACAAATGTTGAATCGGAGCTGGAATATAGCCAAGGTAATAAATCTTTATCCATAGATGTCGGAACTGACCTGCCCACCCAGTATTTATTTTTAAGGGCTGGGGAATTATCTTGGACAACCAGTTCCAACTCACCAGAATCTGTGACTCGCTCAACAACTACGTAATCCAGTTCATCTGATTTCTTTGATACAAATGAAAATCCCCAAGCTAGCTTCGATTCGCTGGGGTTGCCCTTTTTCAAAGACGCATTAAATCCAGCGCCTTCTATTTTGTAGTTTTCATTCTCAGCGGGTAATGCGCCGGCGCGCGTGACTGGCAAGTGGACTGTTTTTCCACCATCAACCTTGAATGGAGTTTGACTAACTGCATGCCCAAGATACGATGTACCAGTTGCGCAAGCCGACAACAAAAAGGGGGTAAGTAATGTGGCAATACGATATTTCATAGAGACTCCATGGATTGAAGGGGGCTAATAGTTATTAGACAGACCCACCTGTCTGTACTATTGATAATAGTGTGGAATGCATGTTTTTGATAACCAATTGATTCATTGGAGTACGCCCAAATAATTGTTCCACATATGCATAATATTTCGGACAGATGAGGACAGTCCGTTACTGGCTGATTTGAGACACACGACGTTATCTATCTATACCCAACTTTAAGTTCAAGCTCGTGAGAAATTAGTAACTCATCACAAGCCATCACGTAAAATTGCCACCGCACTATAACGCCGTACAGCACCCTTAACCATAAGCCTTTGGGCCTATTTAGCCCTCTAAACCTGCCACTGTGACCTCCGAAGTCGAACGTTTCTTTTCCGAGCAAAGTCCGCTTGCCACTGAGGTGGCTTCGTTCCGTCCGCGCGCGCAGCAGCGTGACATGGCGATGGCGGTGGCAGAGGCGATACGCGACAACGCTATCTTGGTTGCCGAGGCGGGCACGGGCACGGGCAAGACCTTCGCCTATCTGGTGCCAGCGTTGTTGGCGGGGGGGAAGGTGGTGGTCTCTACGGGGACGAAGAACCTGCAAGACCAGCTCTTCCAAAAAGACTTGCCGATGGTGCGCGATGCGCTGAAGGCGCCAGTGTCAGTGGCGCTGCTCAAGGGTCGTTCGAACTATGTGTGTCACTACCATTTGGAGTTGGCGCAATCGAACGGCTTGTTCAAGACGCGCGAGGATGTGAAGCATCTCGCGAAGATCGTGAACTACGCCAAGGTGTCGCAGAGCGGCGATAAGAGCGGGCTGGCGGATGTGCCGGAGAACGCGCCCATCTGGTTCAACGTGACGTCCACGCGCGACAACTGCCTCGGGCAGGAATGTCCGCAGCATGAGGAGTGTTTCGTACTCAAGGCGCGCAAAGAGGCGATGGAGGCGGATGTCATCGTGGTGAACCATCACCTGTTCTTTGCCGATGTGATGTTGCGCGACGAAGGTGTGGCGGAGTTGCTGCCTGCATGCAACACAGTCATCTTCGACGAGGCGCATCAACTCCCCGAGACGGCGAGTCTATTCTTCGGCGAGAGCCTTTCCACTTCGCAGTTGTTCGACCTGTCGCAAGACACGCGCATCGAGGCGCTGACCAATGCGAAAGATTTTGCGCCGTTGCCTGTGGCATGTGACGAGTTGGACAAAGCAGCGCGTGACCTGCGCTTGGTGTTCAAGAAGGAAGGCCGCATGGCGGCAGAGGCAACGGAGGGATTCAAAGACTTCGCACCTGCGCTGGATAAGTTGAGCGAGAAGTTGAAGAACCTGACGGGGCTGTTGGAGAAACAGGCGGAGCGCAGCGAAGGCTTGGAGAGTTGCTGGCAGCGTGCGTTAGCGTTGGTGGCGATGTTGAAGGTGTGGCGGGCGGAGCAAACTACAACCGAGTCATCGAAGGGCGAGGGAAGCGGAGTGGTGCGTTGGCTCGAAGTCTTCCACCACTCCATCCAACTCAACACCACGCCGCTCTCCATCGCAGACATCTTCGCCAAGCAGATCAGCGGTCATCCGCGCGCGTGGATATTCACCTCGGCCACGTTGGCGGTGAAGCAGAACTTCGCGCATTACCAAGCCGAGATGGGTTTGTTGGATGCGCGCACGGCGTGCTGGGACAGCCCGTTCAACTATCAAGAGCAGGCGTTGCTGTATGTGCCGAACGGTCTGCCTGAGCCGAACAGCGAGGGCTACACTGATGCGGTGGTGCAGGCGGCGTTGCCGCTCATCGAGGCGAGCAAGGGCAGGGCGTTCATGTTGTTCACCAGTCTGCGTGCGATGCAGCGTGCTTACGAGATATTGCAAGCCGAGTTCGACCGCAAGAATCTGAAATATCCGCTGATGATCCAAGGTGAAGGTTCGCGCAACGAGTTGCTGTCGCGCTTTCGCGAACATGGCAACGCGGTGTTGCTGGGTAGCCAGTCGTTCTGGGAGGGCGTGGACGTGCGCGGTGAGGCTTTGTCATTGGTCATCATCGACAAGTTGCCGTTTGCGCCGCCTGACGATCCTGTGCTGGCGGCGCGAATCGCGGAGATGAACAAACAAGGCCGCAACGCCTTCATGGAATTCCAGTTGCCGCGCACCATCATCAATCTGAAACAAGGGGCTGGCAGACTCATACGCGACGAGAGCGACCGTGGGGTGCTGATGATCTGCGACCCGCGCCTCATCTCGAAACATTACGGCAAGCGCATCTGGCAGAGCCTACCGCCGTTCAAGCGCACGCGCGACGAGGCGGAGGCGGTCAATTTTTTCCTAAAATTGCCGATATAGTTGCTGTAAGCCTTAGTCTTGGCTGATAGACTGGCCGTGTTCCCATTGCGGTGATTGAGTGAGTGAATATCGATGCGTGTCTTGCGTAATTTCTTCGATGATCTGCGATTCCATATAGATGAGCGCAACCTCGCTGTTCGTGCAGAGCAGCTACGTACGCGCTTGCGCTTGTATCCCTCCATGTTGGCTGGACAGATGTTGGTCGAGCCGTTCTTCGTGTGGCTGATGTGGGATATCTCTGACCAGCAGCATCTATTGCTGTGGATGGCATGTGCCTATCTGTTGCATCTTGCGCAATTGGTGACTTGGATCGATGGACGGAACGATGTCGAGACGATAAAGGATTGCCGTGATTGGAGCAGGCATTTCTTCGGATTCTCATTGGTCACCGGCATGATGTGGGGATTCGGAACAATCTTCTTCTTTCCACAGGATCTGCTCGATCAGGTGTTGCTGGTGTGTGTGATGCTGGGTCTGGTAGCGGGCGCTACGACGATGAACTCGACCCACCCCCCCAGTGCTTATACCTACGTACCCGGTGTGATGTTGCCACTCATCTTCCGTGTGATGGTGGAGCAGGATGAGACGCACTTCGCATTGGGCATCATGCTGTCTTTGTTCGTTGTGGTGATGCTGAGTTCTGGGCATTTCCTGAGTAAGTTCATCTTGCTGTCGTTAAGGCAACGCTTCGAGAATCTTTCTTTGGCCAATCAACTGGCTTCGATGAACGATGTGTTAGAGAACAAGGTGGTCGAGCGGACTGCCCAGCTACAAGAAAAGACGGACGAGGTATCGCGCATCCGCGATGTGACCATCATCGCGATGGGTACGTTGGCAGAGACGCGGGATAACGAGACAGGCAATCATCTGAAGCGCACGCAGACCTATATCCGTGAGCTCGCACTCAAGTTGCAGGATCACCCAAGGTTCAAGCACTACCTCTCCAATGACATCATCGAGTCCTTGTACAAGCTGGCGCCGCTGCACGACATCGGCAAGGTGGGTATCCCAGATCACATCTTGCTCAAGCAAGGCAAGCTCACACCGGAAGAATACGAGATCATGAAGACGCATCCGACGCTGGGTAGTGATGCGTTGGCGGCGGCAGAAAGTAGTTTGCCTGCACCGAGCAAGTTCCTACACATAGGACGCGAGATCGCGGGCGGACACCATGAGAAGTGGGATGGAAGTGGCTATCCCAACGGACTAAAGGGGGATGCGATCCCCATCTCGGCACGATTGATGGCGTTGGCGGATGTGTATGACGCGCTGATCTGTAAGCGGGTATACAAGAAAGCTTTCTCGCACGAGGATGCTGTTGCGTTCATACGAGATGGACGCGGCGCGCATTTCGATCCTGATGTGGTCGATGCGTTCTTGGAGATACAAGGGGAGTTCGACCAGATAGCAAAGAGGTTCCAAGACTGATGGATGAACGATTGTTCAAATTGTTAGGAAGTAACGATGCGGTCTATCCGCATTTGATCGAGGAGAAGTTCCCGCGTGTATTCTCCAAAATATTGGAGTTGATCGAGACTTCACATATCGATGCCTATCTCGGTGACCTGCTGGTGGATAAGCGTAGCGGTGATCGTGCAGGTTTCCCGCCTGAGGCTGCGTCGGAGCTCTTTCGTCTGAGCAACTATCTGAGTGCCATGCGTGAACAGGGTAAGGAGGTGAGTGCTTGGGATGAAGTGCCTGAGTACAAGCGCCATGAGATCGAAAGGCTCGGCTACGATTTCACTCCCAACGGACTTTTAAAATCTGTCGAGGAAGGCAACCAAGATGCGGTGCAGGTGTTCTTGTCTTGCGGGGTCGATCTTGAAGTGCGCGATGAACGCAATTGGACACCTTTGATGATCTCCTCCTTCAACGGCAATGAGGAGTTCGCGTTGTTGTTGATCAAATGTGGTGCCAAGATCACCGCACGCGACAAGAATGGTTACACACCATTGCATTGGGCTGCTTTCAACGGTTTTGCGAACGTAGTCAAAGCGCTGTTGCAGAAGGAAGCAGACCCTAATGCGTTGAGTGATTTTGGTTGGACGGCGCTGATGCAGGCTGCTACACGAGGGCATCTTCTTGCGTGCGCTTATTTGATCGCGCAAGGCGCAGATGTGAATCTGGCCACGTTAGATGGTTGGACCGCGTTACACAAAGCGGCCAACAACGGACATACCCAGATCGTTAAGTTGCTTCTGGATAAGGGGGCGAATCGATATGCCCAATATCAGGATGGCAATACCCCGATCGATCTTGCAGCCAAAGCGGGACATAACGAGATCGTCGATCTGTTGAACACATTCGAATCCAAGAAGCCTTTGGATGTGAATCCAGACTTGATCTAGATCGCACCTTGTTGCATCAGCCAAGCGATTCCGGCAAGTGCTCCGAAGAAGATGGTCAGATGCAGCCAAGTCCACAACACGAATCTTCCCGCGAGTTTCTCTGGAGCTAGATTGCTGAGGAGGAACAGTCGACCATCGTGCGGTTTGAGCAGATGGTGGACATCAGGTTCGGCGCGCTCATGGGCTAAACGTTTGTTCGCTTCACGCTTTGCCGCTTGTCTAGCTAGCATCCACTCGTCGATATCCAAGAAACCGTTGTTATTCAAGTCGAAGCGCTTGAGCAGATCTCCATTGTCCATCTTCCACTCATTCAAGACTTGCTTGACCAATTCATTCTGGGTGACTGTCGTCGTGCTGCCACCTGCTGTCGTGAACTCACCGAGTGCGTAGATCTCGTCGCGCTCCAGTATCTTCCACTCGGTGTAACGTCGATCGGCTTCCTGCCATGTGTCTTTGTGATGTGTGATGATCTCGGCGCCGTGCGGGTGGATGACGCAATGTCCGCTGCCATCATCGACCATGAAGGGTGCGTCACTTTCGCCGGTGCTTTCGGTACTCCATTCGTTCTTGTGGTTCCTACGTTCCACCTTGTAGCGATACCACAAGCAGGGGAGGGAGGAGTATTTGCCGAGTATGTGTGTGCCATTCGGCATGGCATCGCCAAGGAGCTCAACGAAACCTTGCGCCGATGATCCGATGCGTGAGGTGGGTGTGCCTAAGATGAGTCGGTATCTGCGCAGCGCTGAATACCATGCGAACAGGCTGATGATGGCCATCAGGCCGAGACACCATAGCCATGCTTCGCGAGACTCAAAATGAAAACCGGCGAACAGCAATATGAGCTGTCCGCCGGAAGTGATGAGTTGCGTATAACTGCGGCGCAAGGAGGTCAACATCTGCTCACACTCCTTGCGCTCTGTTTGTCTTCGAAATTAGAAGCGGAAACCCAGTTTGAAATTCAGAGAATCTGCAGAGCCCGTTTCATCGAATTCGACTGCGAAGTTGGTCAGGCCGAAGTTCAGGTTAGCGCCGACAAAAGCCTTGCTGTGTTTGAACTTTTCCTCTGTTAGACCTAGCGAGGCATCAGGTGTGCTGGTGACCCATACTTGGCCGACACCTGCGTACGGCGTGAACATGGCGAAACCCTTGGAGATGGAGACATCGAGCGACTTGGTATCCAGTGCGAGTTGCTTCACCCCGGACAATTTGGTCATCGAGCCACGGATCGCCACTGCAGGCATCGCCACACTACCTGGCAGCACTGCGTACTTCAGTTCACCACCGAACAAGTTGATGCCAGTGGTTGGAATGGTGGAAGCAAATGCGCCGATGTCGATGTTCAGAGGCAGACCTTTGGTGATGTGCAATTTAGGGACATATACGCTGCTCATGTCTGTACCTGTGAGTGTCTTCCATTTGGCAGCGCTCTTGGCGAGTTTGGTGCTGGTGAGTTCGACGCCCAAATCAAAACCTGTCACGCCCATAGATTCTGCTGGAGAGATGGCTTTGTAGCTGAGAGCGGACCCGAGGTCTTCGGATAGGTCGCGGAAGTCTGACTGTACGCCGCCGAGTGTGCTGAGATTGATGCTACCTGCCATTGCGGGTTGAGCGATGCTCAGAGCTGCAGCCAATACGAGCAGTTTCTTCATGTTGTGTTTCCTTTTTACAAAGTTATTAAAGTGTCCAACGAATATCCCGCAGAGCTTGAATCCACCGTGGGCGGTGGCTAGGAGTGTGACTTTACGGATTTAGTTCCTAGCCGAAAAGGGACTTGATATCGACATCCGTTTTTTCTGATGCGGCGAATTCTAGCAGTGGCTTGGATTGATAAGCGAACATGTTGGCGATGAGTACGGCAGGGAACTGCTCGATGCCGACGTTGTAGATGTTCACCGATTCGTTATACAACTCGCGACGGTCGGCGATGCCGTTCTCCAATCCCGTGATGCGTGTCTGCAGCTGCATGAAGTTCTCGTTGGCCTTCAACTCTGGGTAGGCTTCTGCCACAGCGAAGATGTTGCCCAAGCCCATGCGCAACATGCCCTCTGCTTTGCCAAGCGCTTCCACATCTTGCCCTTGGCGTGCGGTCTGCACCATGGAGCGCGCTTCGATCACGCGTTGCAAAGTCTCCTGCTCGAACTGTTTGTATTGTTTGCAAACTTCGACCAACTTGGGCAGCTCGTCGTGGCGCTGTTTGAGCAGCACGTCGATGTTAGCCCATGCTTTGCTGACCGCATGTTTGAGGCTGACCAGATTGTTGTAGAGGCTGATGCCGTAGATCAGTGCGACGACGCAGATGCCGAGGAGGATGAGACCGCTACCCATGGTGTGACTCCTTGTAAGTGGATGAGGCGCGCAGAATCATAAAGCAAATCTGCGATTCGTAGCTATTCAGAGAGTGAGGCGCTTAGTGGTGAGAACTGCACCGGGGTCGTCTTTCCAGATCGCGGGATCGGCGTCGACATAGAGTTCGATCTCGATACCGTCTGGGTCTTGGATGTAGAGCGACTGGCTCACGCCGTGATCGCTCATGCCGAAGATGCTGATGCCGTTGGTTTCCAGATGGGCTTTGCAGGCGCGCAGCTCTTCCAAGGAATCGCCCACTTTGAAAGCGACGTGATAGAGGCCGATGGCGCCCGGATCGATATCCTGTGCATGGGAGCCGAGTTGCATGAGGCCGAGGTCGTGATGGTTGCTACCCAGCGAGAAGAAAGCCATCGCGCCTTTGTAGCGCGCGACCTCCTTCATGCCGAGGATGTCACGATAGAACTTGGCGGAGACATCTAGGTCGCGTACTTTGAGGACGACGTGGCCGAGCGATCGGATCTTCATAGCTGCCTCCACTTGTTTCTATCACTGCCCGAAGAAATCCTTCACTTTACCCATCCATGATTTTGCACGTGGATTGTGGCGCGCACTGTCCTTTGAACTGATCTCTTCGAACTCGCGTAGCAGTTCCTTTTGACGATCTGTCAGGCTGGAAGGCGTCTCCACGATCACATGGCAATGCAGGTCGCCGTGGGTATGCGTGCGCATGCCTTTGATCCCTTTGCCACGCAGGCGGAATACCTTGCCGCTCTGTGTCTCGCCTGGGATCTTGATGCTAGCCTTGCCATCCAGAGTCGGAATCTCGATCTCACCACCCAAGGCAGCCGTGGTGAAGCTGATCGGCATCTCACAATGCAGGTCGTCACCATCGCGTTGGAACACGCTGTGCTGTTTGATATGTATCTCGACATACAGATCGCCGTGCGGTGCGCCGTGACTGCCGGCTTCACCGTGGCCGCTGTGACGCAGACGCATGCCGCTGTCGATACCTGCTGGAATCTTGATCTCCAGCGTCTTTTGTTTCTTGATGCGGCCCGAGCCGTGACAGTCCTTGCAGGGTGATGGGATGTGCTTGCCGCTACCATGGCAGCGTGGGCAGGTCTGCTGTACCGAGAAGAAGCCTTGCTGCATACGCACTTGGCCGTGACCGGCACAGGTTTGGCAAGTGGTCGCGGAGGTGCCGGGTTTGGCGCCTGAACCGCTACACGTGCCACATTCTTCCATCACAGGAATACGAATTTGTTTTTCCGCACCGCGTGCGGCTTCTTCCAGCGTGATCTCCATGTTGTAGCGCAGATCAGAACCGCGTTGGGCTTGACTACGCCCGCCGCGTCCACCGCCGAAGATGTCACCGAAGATGTCGCCGAAATCGAAGTTGCCTGCACCCGCGCCGCCCGCACCGAAGGGATTGCCGCCGCCCATGCCGCCCGCTTCAAAAGCGGCGTGACCGTACTGGTCGTAGGCAGCACGCTTCTGTCCATCGGATAAGGTCTCGTAGGCCTCCTTGGCTTCCTTGAATTGTTCCTCTGCCTTCGGATTGTCCGGATTGCGGTCAGGGTGGAACTTCATCGCTAGCTTGCGATAGGATTTTTTGATGTC
>JAVBYP010000251.1 GCA_030823965.1 Sideroxydans sp. | reverse complement strand
TACGCTGAAGACCTCGATGCGTTCAAGCAAGTGATGGACATCAATGTGCTGGGCATGGTGCAGACCTTTCAACCTTTCGTGCACGCGATGTCTGATGCCAAGAGCGGAACATTGGTCGGCATCGCCAGCGTCGCAGGCTTCCGTGGCCTGCCCGGTGCTAGTGCCTACTCAGCGTCTAAAGCAGCAGCCATCTCTTATCTGGAATCATTGCGTGTCGAGATGCGTGGCAGTGGGGTGAGGGTGGTCACCATCTCGCCGGGTTACATCAAGACACCGATGACCGACATCAATCCCTATCCCATGCCATTTATCTTGGCGCCAGAAGAAGCGGCGCGACGTATGGCGCGTGTCATCGAGCGTGGCTGTTCGTTCGCAGTCGTGCCTTGGCAGATGGGCATCATAGGGTGGGTGATGCGACGATTTCCAAACTGGCTCTATGACAGACTGTTCGCCAACGCGCCGCACAAGCCCCGCGGGTTGCTGAAGAAGTAACGATGGCGATCTACAAACGATTCCAGCATGACGGTGTTCCTGAATATCTGGCGCGACATTATTGGTGGGCCTACCTATGGTGTAGAAGTATCTGGTTCTTCGATCACCAGCCCATCATCAACGCCATCCTGTTCGGGCAATATGAGAAGTTGATGCAAAAGACGCTCGCGCATGTGGAGCGCAAGTCGGGTGCAAAGCTGCTGCAACTCACCTGCGTGTACGGCAAGCTCACTCCCTCTTTGCTCCATCACACCGACAACGAAGTGCATCTATGCGATGTCGCGATAGGGCAGTTGGAATTAGCGCGTAGCAAGACGACTGATGTAGCAGGCCGCTGTCTTCTCACGCGCATGAACGCCGAATCGTTGGGTTACGCCAATGACGCGTTCGACCAAGTCATCCTGTTCTTCCTCTTTCACGAACTGCCGCCCGAGGCGCGACAACACGTGTACGACGAGATCGCGCGCGTGGTGAAACGTGGAGGTTCGGTGCTCATCACAGAATATGGCGACACCCCGCGTGGACACTTGCTGTATCGCTTCTGGCCGACCCGCTGGATCATTGGCCATCTAGAGCCTTTCCTGCCCGGTTTCTGGCAGGAAGACGTGACGGAGAAATTGAATACTGCGTTACTGCGCCAAGGCAAAACATTGGCGGGGCAGCCAGAGGTCGAGCATTGCTTTGCAGACTTTTATCGAGTGATGCGATTTCGGGTTGATGAGTGAGGCTAGATATCGAATGTTGGCTTCTAATCCGTAGCTGACCTAGGCAAAGGGCTGCTTTATAGAAGTCACATTACAGTGATTACTTCTTTCACCGTGGGTTAAGAAGGAGTTACATCTCTTGCCTTATCTTCGCTGAAAAATGCAAAGCTGTTCTTGCCTGACCGCTTGACCGCATACATGGCCATATCTGCTGAGCGCCTTAAAGTATGAGCGTCAGTCGCGTGGTCAGGGAAGATGGCAATTCCGATGCTGCAACTTATCGACAACTGATGTTCCTTGTAGGGGATGGGGCGGGAGACGGCTCTAATGATTCGTTGGGCCGTTTCTGAGGCTTGATCTCGCCCCTCGAATTCCCCGAAGATCACCAGAAACTCATCACCGCCGATTCGGGATGCGGTATCGCTGATACGAACCACATCCTTTAATCTGTTTGCTACTTCTATCAAAACTGCATCACCTGCTTCGTGGCCAAACGTGTCGTTGATTTTTTTGAATCCATCCAGGTCGATGAACATCAAGGCACATTTTCTTGAATTTCGTTTGGCAGCATTTATAGCCATCTCCAAGCGATCAGATGCCAGCTGTAGTGTTGGCAGCCCAGTCAGTCGGTCATGAAAGGCTTGATGCTCGATCTCATCCCGCTGTTGCTCGATCTCAAGTAGGAGGGTGCGGATTGAGTTCCTGTACGCTGCAACGGCAGTGGCCACCAGAGTTCCAAATAACAGTGCAACTAACATCATGAATATCCAGCCAATACTGGACCGCGCATAGAGGTTGGCATCAAATGTGATCTGCAGTCGTCCGCTGGAAAAACCGAATGCGACTCCCACTATGGCGACAACGAAGGCTACTGACAAAAGGATAGCTGTCCGTCGATCGAACATGATTCCGCACAACAAAACAAATACGACGGAAATGACGCCAGCTTGACTGAATAATCCAAAATTCAGCAATCCAGAAAAAGCCACAGCTGCTAGGAGTGAGACGATGAGCGTTGCCTTGACTTTCGTAGGCACCCTGTTGCGGAATAGGGTCAGAACAAAAAAGACAAATGCGATCGCAATATGAAATCCATAGGCGGGCATCCACCCGGTTACGAAAGTTCTGGCGACAGAGGCTGGCATGCCGACTGCGGCGAGAACCACCAGCGCATTCCAAAGTCGCTCGATCAAGTTGTCCTGAATCGATTCCCATCTCAATTCTTGTGGCAAATGAGATGACTTACTGTGATGTCCCATCAAATATCCTCTTACGGTGCAAAACAGGAAACGCTCATTAGTGGCGACATAGTCTAATTAGCAAAAGTAATCACAACAGACCCTTCGCTGATCACAGTCGTCGGGTCAGGTTTAGTTATTTCAAGAGTTGAAGTCATGAATTGCGGGCTTATCCACAGACAAGATCAACGTCGACTTTATAGAAATGAAGTTACCAGCCTTGCATCAACAGCTATTTGCTAACCACCGCACTCACGATCTGCACTTGGTACAAAGCCAACTCTTGTTCTGTCTTCACCCGCACGCCACTCACTTGCACATGGCCTTGTTGGTTGGCTGCGATATTCGATGGAATGAGTAACAGTTGGCTTTGCGCGACGGGTCGACGTGTGGCCGCATCTAGCTGTACGACGCGCACTTGCACGTTGCTGACGGTCTCGGCGGTGGGGTTCTCTACCACGGCGTAGACATTGCCTTTGGCATCAGCCTGCACGCCGCTCAGCAGATATTTCCCTGGATTCCTCGGTAGGTCTAGGCGCGTGAAGCTGGCGGCGGAGAATTGTCCTGCGCTGGAATCAGAGCCGGCTGCCGCGCCGTAATTCTTCATCGCCGCGGCGGTGTCGCCGCGCGACTCCGCCAGTATGCCCAATAGGGCGTGGGCGGGGGCAGTGGGGAGTAGCGATGTGCTCTTACTCAGCGCCACTTCGGCTTCGGGATTGCGTCCCAGATTCTTCAATGCGATACCGCTTTGCAGGTGCGGCCGGAAGTAATCGGGTTGCATCTCGATCGCGCGTTGGTAGAAGGGCAGTGCGGCGGCACTGTTCTTTTGCGAAAGTGAGATGTCGCCCAGTAGCTCTTGGAAGCGCGCCTCACGCGGTTCGCCTGCCACTGCTTTCTTAGCGAGTGTGGTCGCTTTTGCAGGATCACCTTTGCTGAGCGCCTGCACGCCTTGATCGTAGGCGTCGTAGGCAGGGCGGGTCGCTTTCAATTTACCCACTTTTTTCGCATATACCTCGCGTCCCCATTCACCGCCTTCACCCAATGCGGCGAGCGTCGCTTTGTTGGCGGCGACGCGTTCGGGGGAAGGCGGATGGCTGGCGAACAAGCCCGAGATGAAGTCAGATTGTTTACCTTCACTCAGTCGTACGAAAGTCTCTTGCAAGGTGACGGCAGCGCGCGGGTCGTAACCGGCACGCTTCATGTAGATCATGCCGTATTTGTCTGATTCTGATTCCGCATCACGGCCGAACTTGGTGGAGATGAGTTGCGAGCTGAGTTGCGCAGCACCCACGGCCAGATTGGCGTAACTTTTGTCTTGCGTGTAGATGCCTGTGGCAAGCACTGCACCTTGCAACAACATGCCCGATTCCATGCCTTTTGCGCCGTGGCGCGCAGCAGAATGGACGATCTCGTGGCTCAACACGGCAGCGAGTTCGGCTTCACTGTTCAATTCGTACAACAGGCCGCGATTGAAAGCGATCTTGCCGCCCGGCATCGCCCATGCATTCGGCACGGAGTCATTCAGCACCACGAATTCATAGGGGAGTTTCCGGTCAGCGACGGCAGCGAGTTTGTTGCCTACGCTTTGCACGTAGGCGGTCAACTCGGGGTCGATGATGTAGTCGCCACCTTGTTGTTGGCGGGCGGGCGCGTAGTTCTGCTGGCCTATCGCGATCTCTTGCGATTCGGAGACAAACTGAAGCTCGCGCTTGCCAGTGACGGGATTGGTGCCGCAGGCGCTCAGCAATAAAGAAGTGATTACGACTACAAGAATAGAACGCAACATGGTTTCCCCTCGAATTGATGGCGCTGCACGCGCCGTGAATTTAACCCGCCAGTTTCTTCTTCAATACCTCGTTCAACTGCGCCGGATTGGCTTTGCCTTGGCTTGCTTTCATTGCCGCTCCTACGAAGAAGCCGAACAGCTTGTCTTTGCCACTGCGGTATTCAGCCACCTTCTCAGCATTGGCTGCCATGACGCCATCCACGATCGCTTCGATAGCGCCACTGTCGGAGACTTGCTTGAGGCCTTTCGCTTCGATGATGGCGTCTGCATCGCCACCTTCCGCCCACATCGTGCGGAACACTTCTTTCGCGCCTGAGTTGGAGATGGTTTCATCTGTAATGCGAGCCAATATTCCGCCGAGTTGATTGGCAGTGATTGGGCACTGGCTCATATCTAAGTTGTCGCGATTTAACTGCGCATTCACTTCGCCCATGATCCAGTTGGCGCACATTTTGGCGGCATAGGCTTCGGCAGTTGGATATTCTTTAGAGGTGAGGGTGCCAGCACCTTTTGATAGCAACAACTTGACCGTTCCTTCAAAGAAGTCTGCCATCTCGCGTGATGCCGTTAGGACGAGTGCATCACTAGGTGTAAGTGCATAGCTTGCAACATAACGCTCACGTTTTGCCTGTGGCAACTCGGGCAGGGTCGCGCGTATTTGTTCTTTCCATTCCTCACTGATCTCCAGCGGCAATAGGTCTGGATCAGGGAAGTAGCGATAGTCGTGCGCATCTTCTTTGCTACGCATCGCGCGCGTCTCGCCGGTTTCTGGGTTGAATAGGATGGTGGCTTGGTGCACTTTGCCACCGTTCTCGATCGTGTCGATCTGCCATTGCACTTCGTAGTCGATAGCTTGTTGCATGAACTTGAACGAGTTCAGGTTCTTGATCTCGCGGCGCGTGCCGAGAGGCTGTCCGGGTTTGCGCACCGACACGTTCACGTCGCAACGGAACGAACCTTCCTGCATGTTGCCGTCGCAGATGCCGATCCAGCGCACCAGCGTGTGCAATGCCTTCGCATAGGCCACTGCTTCAGCGGCGGAACACATGTCTGGCTCGGACACGATCTCCAGCAGCGGCGTGCCTGCGCGGTTCAAGTCCACACCTGTCACGCCTTGCGATTCGCCGTGAACGGATTTACCCGCGTCTTCTTCCAAGTGAGCGCGCGTGATGCGCACCGTCTTTTCATAAGGTTTCGCATTGCCAGACAAGGGTTCGACTTGGATGGTCAGTGAACCTTGTCCTACGACGGGCAGGTCGAATTGACTGATCTGGTAGCCCTTGGGTAGGTCGGGGTAGAAATAGTTCTTGCGTGCGAACACTGAGCGCGGCGCGATGTGCGCGCCTGTCGCCAAGCCGAACTTGATAGCGCGTTCCACAGCGCCTTTGTTCAAGACAGGCAACACACCTGGCAACGCTAAACTCACCGCATCGGCTTGTGTGTTTGGTTCAGCTCCGAACGCAGTCGATGCGCCCGAAAATATCTTTGTATTGGTCGAGAGCTGGGTATGTACTTCCAGTCCGATGACGATTTCCCAAGTCATATCTATCAATCCTGATCAAGTGCCTTCTGGCGCAATTCGCGCAGACCTTTAGGCATTTTTAATGTTTGCGGGTCCCAACCTTCCATTTGCATCACATCGGTTAGGCAATCTTCCATTTCGGCGTGGGCGATGCGGACTGCGTCTGCGATGCGGAGGTGTACATCAGCCATGAGACTGCCCTTGCTGATACATTTGTTCTGATAGTCGAAGACCTTGCGCAACTGCAACAACTGCTCTGCCACTTGGGCGGGGCAGGCGCACATGTAGACCATAGCCTCATCAAGGATCTGCTCCAGCTGCTGATTGCTGAAGTGTTTTACCAAGGGCGGTTTCATATCGTCATCCTCACAACCCGGGTACGCGGCTGTGCCAATCCGTTGCCAGTTGATATTGGTGCGCCACGTTCAACATACGCGCTTCGTCGAAATAGTTGCCGATGATCTGCAAGCCGACCGGCATGTCGTTGTCGCCGAATCCGCAGGGGATGGACATGCCGGGCAAGCCAGCCAAGTTCACCGCGATGGTGTAGATGTCGGATAGGTACATCTGCACTGGGTCGTCGCCTTTTTCTCCCAGCTTGAATGCGGTGGATGGCGAAGTCGGCCCCATGATGACATCGCAATGTTTGTAGGCTTCCACGAAATCCTGTGCGATGAGGCGGCGTATCTTTTGCGCTTGCAGGTAGTAGGCGTCGTAGTAGCCGTGGCTCAACACATAGGTGCCGATCATGATGCGGCGTTGCACTTCCGCACCGAAACCTTGCGCACGGCTCTTTTCGTACATGTCGGCGAGGTCGGTGTATTCAGGCGCACGATATCCGTAGCGCACGCCGTCGAAGCGTGACAGGTTGCTCGATGCTTCTGCGGGTGCCAGCACGTAATAGACGGGAATGGAGAGTCGCGTGTTGGGCAGGCTGATATCGACGATGACTGCGCCCAGTTTCTTGTATTCCGCGATGGCGGCTTCGACGGCTTTCGCCACATCGTTGCCCAAGCCTTCGGCAAAGAACTCCTTGGGGATGCCGATGCGCAGGCCGTTCAATGGCTTGTTCAAATCGCGTGCGTAATCTTCTTTGTCGCGTTGTAGCGAAGTGGAATCGCGCTCGTCGAATCCGGCCATGGTGTTCAGCATCAGCGCCAGATCTTCCGCGTTGCGCCCCATCGGGCCGGCTTGGTCGAGACTGGAGGCGAAGGCGATCATGCCGTAACGCGACACCACGCCATAGGTCGGCTTCAGGCCAGAGATGCCGCACAGCGCGGCAGGTTGGCGGATAGAGCCGCCGGTGTCGGTGCCGGTGGCAGCCGCGCACAGTCGCGCCGCGATGGCAGAAGCTGTGCCGCCGGAGGAGCCGCCGGGCACGCGCGCTTTATCCCATGGATTTTTGACGATGCCGTAGTGCGAGGTCTCGTTACTAGAACCCATGGCGAACTCGTCCATGTTGGTCTTGCCGAGGTTCACCGCCCCTGCGTTGTTGAACTGCGAGATGACGTGTGCGTCGTAAGGCGATACGAAGTTATGCAGCATCTTGGAGCCGCAGGTGGTGAGCCAGTCCTTGGCGCAGAAGATGTCCTTCTGTCCGAAGGGGATGCCAGTCAAGGCTTCGGCCGTACCCGCCGCGATGCGCGCATCGGCGGCACGGGCTTGCGCCAGCGAGGCTTCAGGGCGAGTCGTGATGTAGGCGTTGAGCTCGGGGTTGAGCTGGGCGATGCGGTCGAGGTAGAGCTGGGTCAGTTCGACGCTGGATATCTTTTTGGCGCGTAATGCCGCGCCCATCTGAGAGAGGCTGGATTCGATCATTTCACTTACTCGATGACTTGCGGAACGAGGTATAGACCGCCTTCCACTTGCGGGGCGATGGCTTGGAATGCCTCACGTTGATTGGTTTCAGTGACTTTGTCCTCGCGCAGACGCTGGGCAACGTCCTGCGCGTGGGACATCGGTGCTATCCCCTTGGTGTCCACGGCTTGCATCTCTTCGATCAAACCGAAGATGCCGGAGAGTTGTGCGCGGGCCGTTTCGATCTCGGCAGGTGTCATCGCCAGACGCGCTAGACGCGCCACTTTTTCAACATCCTGGGTACTTAAACTCATAGCAAATTCTCCGAGAAACCACTAAAAATCCACACTTCATCCCAACTGCGGTGTTGCAGAAAAAATCCCTAGCTCACATATCCAAAAATATGCCGCGCGTCGGGATTTTTCCTGCGCCTTGCATTTGGGCGAATTCTGTATTTTTCGTGGGTTTCTCTATATCCAAATAAGGCCGATAGGTTATCATACGCGGCCTTCAAACGGCACTTCATTCGAGCCGCGCCCTACACTTAAAACAGGATTCAACATGCTTAATTATTTCAACGGATATTTCTCTAACGATCTGGCTATCGACCTCGGTACGGCGAACACGCTGATCTGGTTGCGCGGTCAAGGCATCGTATTGAACGAACCATCCGTTGTGGCGATCCGCCAAGAAGGCGGCCCTAACGGCAAGAAAGTCATCCAGCAAGTCGGTCTTGCAGCGAAGCAGATGTTGGGTCGTACACCCGGTAACATCACCGCCATCCGCCCGATGAAAGACGGTGTGATCGCCGACTTCACCGTGACCGAGCAGATGTTGAAACAGTTCATCCGTCGCGTACACAAGTCCAGCATCTTCACGCCTAGTCCACGTATCGTCATCTGCGTACCTTGCGGTTCGACACAAGTCGAGCGTCGTGCGATCCGTGAATCCGCCTACGGCGCAGGAGCGCGCCGCGTGGAGTTGATCGAAGAGCCGATGGCTGCTGCGATCGGTGCTGATCTGCCGGTGGAAGATGCGACCGGCTCCATGGTGGTGGACATCGGTGGTGGTACGACCGAAGTGGGCGTCATCTCCTTGGGCGGTGCGGTGTACTCCGGTTCCGTGCGCGTCGGAGGTGACAAGTTCGACGATGCCATCATCAATTACATCCGCCGCAACTACGGCATGCTCATCGGCGAAACCACAGCAGAGCTGATCAAGAAGCAGATCGGCTCCGCCTTCCCCGGCAGCGAAGTGCGCGAGATGGAAGTGAATGGCCGTAACTTGGCGGAAGGTGTGCCACGAAGTTTCACCATTTCCAGCAACGAGATCCTCGAAGCTTTGACCGACCCACTGAACAGCATCGTCAGCGCAGTGAAGACCGCGCTGGAGCAGACGCCGCCAGAGTTGGGTGCGGATATCGCCAGCAAGGGCATGGTTCTGACGGGTGGCGGCGCGTTGCTGCGTGACCTAGACCGTCTGTTGATGGAAGAGACCGGCTTGCCCGTCGTTATCGCTGATGATCCTTTGACCTGCGTCGTGCGCGGTTCCGGCAAGGCGCTAGAGAGTATGGACAAATACAGCAACATCTTCACTAGCGACTAAGTAGTACCCCCTTGGAAGACACCAGAACGTTACGTTTCTTCAATCGCGGCCCGAGTGCGGTCGCGCGACTGGTGTTCTTCTCCGTTCTATCCTTGGCGTTGCTGTTCGTGGACGCGAAGTACAACTATCTCGAATCCGCTCGGCAAGTCATCGCCGTCATCATCTATCCCCTTCAACGATTGACTGCCCTGCCCGGCGAGGTGTGGAACGGTGCGGGTGAGTACATCAGACTGCAGCGCCATCTGGTCGCCGAGAACGAGCAGCTACATCTGCAACATGATGCTGATGCGGCGCTACTCAATCAGATGCAGTCGCTTCAGGCTGAGAACGCACAGTTGCGCGAATTGTTGGATGTGACGCGCCGCGCCGACTACACCATGCAGATGGCGCAGATCGCCTATGTGGAACGCGACATCTTCAAGCGCAAGTTATTCATAGACAAAGGCGAGAATACGAACGTGCAAGCGGGACAAGCCGTCGTCGATAACGGCGGTGTGGTAGGGCAGATCACGCGCGTGTACCCCTTGTTGTCCGAAGTCACGCTGGTGACTGACAAAGACATCGCAGTGCCGATCCAGGTCGTGCGTAACGGTATTCGCGCGGTGGTGTTCGGTTCGGGCAACATCAGCGAATTGGAATTGCGTTATCAGCCAGTCAATGCCGACATTGAAGTGGGTGACGTGTTGGTCACGTCGGGAATGGATGGGACTTACCCACCCGCACTACCTGTCGCCCAAGTCATCAAAGTAGAACGTGATCCCGCTTATCCATTCGCTCGCATCGTGTGTGCTCCATTGGCGGGGGTGGATAGACATCGGACCTTGCTCATCGTGTCCAGCGTGCCGCCGTTGCCGGAACGTCCGGTCGCAGAGGCAGAATCGGATGAGGCGCAGCGCGTGAAGAAGCTCGTGAAACGGAGTAAGCCATGAGGCAGGACTTAGCCAGAGACCGTGAGTTCTTGTTGCCCGCCACTACGACGTTCATCGTGCTTAGTTTCTTCATCGCCGTATTGCTTGAGTGGATGCCTTGGCGTGGATGGATGTTGGCGTTGCGTCCTGATTTTGTGGGCTTGGTGCTGTTGTACTGGTGTACGCATAAACCTCACCGTGTCGGTATCGGTATCGCGTGGATGTTGGGTATCTTCGTGGATGTGGCGGATGCCAGCCTGTTCGGTCAACACGCGCTCGCTTACTCGGTGTTGGCGTTCGGTGGTTTGGTGTTGAACCGCCGTGTGCAGATGTTCAATCTGCGCGAACAATCCGTCCACGTGTTCGCTTTGTTACTCACCAGCTATTCCGTGTACGCCATCGTGCATTGGCAAGTGCGTGGTTTCGTGGCGTGGGAATATTTCTTGGGCGTAGTGACATCTGCTCTATTGTGGATCCCCCTCACGCATCTTCTTCAGGCGTTGCGCCGTCCGCGCCGCGACCCTAACGAGCTATGATTCCAGTCCCATTTCATCGGTGAAACTGCGTTGACTTCCTCTCTCACTCCTAGCCGTGTAAGTCACACTGTCTTCGTCGTTCGCTCGTCGTCGCCTTGTTTGACCTTCGAACTGGAACTGGAATGAGCCGTATCGTCGAGCTGAAAGACTCACAGCGCGAGATCTACTTCTTCCGTCTGCGCCTGTTCCTGAGCTTGGGTTTCGTCGCGGTATTGTTCTTGATCCTGCTGTTGCGCTTCTTCTACCTGCAAGTGATACGACATGACTATTTCGAGACGATGGCCGAGAGCAATCGTATCTACGTCGTGCCTATCGTGCCCAATCGAGGTGTCATCACTGACCGTAACGGTGTGGTGTTAGCGCGCAACTATTCCGGTTACACACTTGAGGTGACGCCAGAGAAAGTGCCGGATTTGCAGGCGACCATCGCCGAGATCGGCAAGCTGGTGGAGATCAAACCGAAGGACCTGCGCCGCTTCAAGAAGTTGATGTCGGAGCGTCGTTCTTTGCAGACCTTGCCGATCCGCACTCGATTGTCAGATGACGAGGTAGCCCGTTTTGCCGCACAGCGTTATCGATTTCCTGGCGTCGAGATCAAAGCGCGCTTGTTCCGCGAATATCCGTTCACTGAAGTGACCTCGCATCTGCTGGGCTATATCGGGCGTATCAACCAACAAGAGATCGATGAGTTGGAAGAGCAAGAGCAAGCGACCAATTACATGGGCTCGGACTACATCGGTAAGACCGGCATCGAACAGCGTTACGAGAAAGAGATGCACGGCGTGACGGGTTTCGAACAAGTCGAGGTCGATGCGGGAGGACGTGCCGTGCGCATGTTGTCGCGTACCTCGCCGCAGTCGGGCAAGAATCTGACGTTGACCTTGGATGCGAAGTTGCAAGAGATCGCAGTGCAGGCGTTCGGTGATTATCGCGGCGCCTTGGTCGCGATCGATCCATCCAATGGTGAAGTGTTGGCGTATGTCAGCAAACCGGGTTACGACCCGAATCTTTTCATCGACGGAATCGATACCGAGAACTGGGAAGCTTTGAACAACTCCCCCGATGTTCCGCTCAACAATCGGGCATTGCGCGGACAGTATCCTCTAGGCTCCACTATCAAACCCTTTATGGCCTTGGCGGGCTTGCACTACAACGCGAAGATGGCATCGCGCGAGATCAGCGACCCTGGTTATTACACCTTACCGGGGAGTAGTCACCAGTACCGCGATTGGAAGGCGGGCGGTCATGGCCGAGTCGATCTGTTCAAGTCGGTGCAGGTCTCGTGCGACACCTTCTACTACGGTTTGGCGACCGAGCTAGGCATCGATCGTATGCATGACTATCTACAACAGTTCGGCTTTGGCAAGAAGACAGGTATCGATCTTGAGGGAGAGACTTCAGGCCTGCTGCCTTCGACCGAGTGGAAGATGAAGCGCTACAAACAGATCTGGTACCCAGGTGATACGGTCTCGGCGGGTATCGGTCAGGGCTACAACCTAGTCACACCGATGCAACTCGCTTTCGCGACAGCGACATTGGCCAACGATGGGGTGGCGTTCAAGCCGCATCTGGTGAAAGAGATACAACACCCAGAAGGCGAGATACAGATACCACCGCAGCCACTCTACAAGGTGGATATCCCCGCAGAGGATCTGGCGCTGGTCAAACGCGCCATGGTGGCGGTCACCCAGCCAGGCGGTACGGCGGTGGGTGCCAGCATGGGAGCGCCATACACCATCGCTGGTAAGACAGGTACGGCACAAGTCATCGGCATGAAGCAGGGCGAGAAATACGACGAGAAGAAGGTGTCCGAATATTTCCGCGATCATGCTTGGTTCATCGCTTTCGCTCCCGCTGACAAACCACGCATCGCCTTGGCGGTATTGGGTGAGAACGCTGGACACGGCGGCTCGGTGGCTGCCCCTATCGCGCGCAAAGTGATGGATTATTATCTACTCGGCAAGATACCCACGCCGCTGAAAAAAGCGGATGAGAAACCGGGTGTGGAGAACGATTGATGATCAACATCCAACAGATAAAACGACGCTTCATGTTGCACCTCGACCCGGTTCTTTTGTCTGGGTTGGGTGCCTTGCTGTTCGTTAGCTTAGTGACGCTTTTCAGCTCGAGTGATGGTAGTTGGATGCGTGTGTTAGGGCAGCTGATGAACATACTGGTCGCATTCACTGCCTTGTGGATCGTTGCCAACATGCCATTGCATTGGCTGATGCGCATCGCTGTTCCCATTTATGTCATTGGAATGGCATTGCTCATCGGGGTGGCACTATTCGGCGATATCAGTCACGGTGCGCGCCGTTGGCTCAATATCGGTGTGGCGACCATCCAGCCTTCCGAGCTAATGAAGATCGCTGTACCGCTGATGATGGCGTGGTATTTCGAGAAACACGAAGCCACCCTCACTTGGCGCAACTATCTTGTCGCTACAGTGTTGCTGGCGATGCCGTTCGCGCTCATCGTGCGTCAACCCGACCTGGGTACTTCCATCCTCATCGCGGCCAGCGGTTTCTACGTGCTGTTCTTGGCTGGGCTAAGTTGGCGCGTGATGGCTGCATTGTTCGTTAGTGCACTCGCCAGCGCGCCCTTCTTGTGGCACATGCTGCACGACTATCAGCGACACCGCATCTTGATGTTGCTCGACCCTTCGCAAGATGCGCTGGGCAAGGGATATCACACCATCCAAGGCATGATCGCAGTCGGTTCCGGCGGATTCCTCGGCAAGGGTTACATGGAAGGGACGCAGACCCATCTCGACTTCCTACCCGAGCGCACAACAGATTTCATCTTTGCCGTTTATTCCGAGG
>JAVBYP010000256.1 GCA_030823965.1 Sideroxydans sp. | reverse complement strand
CGACCATCTGGAGCGCGAGTTGATGCTGTTGAAAGTGAGTGCGGTGGGCGAGGCGCGTGAAGAACTGAAGCGAATCACCGACATCTTCCGTGGTCGCATCATCGACGTATCCAGCACCAGTTACACCATCGAGTTGACTGGCACAGGTTCCAAGCTGGACAGCTTCCTGCAAGCCATCGATCACGGTCTCATCATCGAGACCGTCCGTACCGGTTCTTCGGGTATCGGGCGTGGCGAACGAGTTTTGAAACTTTAACAACTATCTTTTATCACTGATTTTTACGACGAGGCCAACATGAAAGTTTATTACGACAAAGACGCAGACCTTTCCCTGATCAAGGGCAAACAAGTGACCATCATCGGCTACGGCTCGCAAGGCCATGCACATGCGCAGAACCTGAAAGAATCCGGCTGCAATGTGACAGTGGGCTTGCGCAAGAACGGTGCTTCTTGGAAGAAGGTCGAGGCTGCTGGTATCAAGGTCGCGGAAGTGGCAGATGCAGTGAAGAACGCTGACGTCGTGATGATGTTGTTGCCTGACGAAAATATCCCTGATGTTTATAACAACGACGTTGCACCAAACATCAAGGCAGGCGCTGCGCTGGCATTCGCTCACGGCTTCAACGTGCACTACAACCAAGTCGTGCCTCGCGCCGACATCGACGTGATCATGATCGCCCCCAAAGGCCCTGGCCACACCGTGCGTTCCGAGTACCTGAAGGGTGGCGGCGTACCGACACTGATCGCGGTTTATCAAGACAAGACAGGCAAAGCTAAAGACATCGCATTGTCCTACGCTGCTGCTAACGGCGGCACCAAGGGCGGCGTGATCGAGACCAACTTCCGCGAAGAGACAGAGACAGACTTGTTCGGCGAACAAGCTGTGTTGTGCGGTGGTGCGGTCGAGTTGGTTAAGGCTGGCTTCGAGACATTGACCGAAGCGGGTTATGCACCCGAGATGGCTTACTTCGAGTGCTTGCACGAACTGAAGCTGATCGTTGACCTGATGTATGAAGGCGGCATCGCCAACATGAACTACTCCATCTCCAACAATGCGGAGTACGGTGAGTACGTCACGGGTCATCGCGTGATCGCTGATGAAGCACGTGCCGCAATGAAGGAATGCCTGAAGAACATCCAGAACGGTTCTTACGCGAAACAGTTCATCTTGGAGGGCCGTACCAACTATCCAGAGATGACTGCACGTCGTCGTTTGAATGCAGAGCATCCGATCGAAGTCGTGGGCGGACAGTTGCGTTCCATGATGCCTTGGATCGCCAAGAACAAACTGGTCGACCAATCTAAGAACTAAGCAATGTGCGGGGGCGGGCTAGGGGGCGAAACTTTCGCGCTCTAACTCGCCCCCGATCTTTCGTACTACGTCAAAGTCACCATCGGTGATAAAGTGTCCGTAACGACCACTTCCTTGGCATGAATCCAAACCTATGATCGAGACCAAACAGCGTGAACGAATGAACCTGCGTAGGCGCAGCATCTACCTGTTGCCCAACTTGTTCACTACGGCCGCCTTGTTCGCAGGCTTCTATGCCATCATTCAATCGATGAATGGTCGCTATGAGATCGCCGCAGTGGCTATCTTCATCGCGATGGTGTTGGATGGCTTGGATGGTCGCGTGGCGCGTATGACGCATACGCAAAGCGAGTTCGGTGCGGAATACGATAGCCTTTCGGATATGGTCTCGTTCGGTGTCGCCCCCTCCATCCTGATGTACGAATGGGCGTTCCGCGATCTGGGTAAGTGGGGTTGGTTCGCCGCTTTCATCTATTGCGCGAGTGCGGCGCTGCGTTTGGCGCGTTTCAATACCAATATCGACGTGATCGATAAGCGTTACTTTCAGGGGCTGCCTAGTCCAGCAGCGGCTGCCTTGGTCGCAGGTTTCGTGTGGGTGATGTTGGACAACAAATTCACGGGGTATGAATTGCGTTGGTATGCCGCGGCACTGACTGTGTTCGCCGGCTTGAGTATGGTGAGTAGCCTCAAGTATTACAGCTTCAAGTCCATCAATATGCGCAAGAGTGTGCCGTTCATCGTCATTTTCTTGTTTGCGCTGTTCTTCATCTTGGTGTCAGTGGATCCACCGTTGCACCTGTTTCTGCTATTCCTAGGCTACTGCCTGTCTGGCTATGTGATGGCCGTCATGGGGCTACGCAAGCCAAAATCACCGCCGTCGGCGCAACCCTAACTACGAGTCCAAAGCGTCTCGTTTTTCCCCGCCGCGCGGTTCAGCACGCGGCATAACACGAACAACAGGTCGGACAGACGATTGAGGTAGCGCCCTCCGTCGTCGCTCACGATCTCGCTTTGCGCGAGGCGGCAGTGGTCGCGTTCGGCGCGTCGCGCCACACTGCGTGCCACATGGCATAACGCTGCCGGCCGTCCGCCACCAGGCAGGATGAACTCCTTGAGCGGGGGCAGGTCGGCGTTGTAATGTGCGATCGCCTCATCCAGACGTAGTACTTTCCCCTGCGCAAAATCGGTGCCGGGCAGTGCCAAACTTCCGCCCAAGTCGAACAGGTCGTTCTGTATGCGCAGCAGTTCATCGCGGATGTCTTGCGGCAATGTTTCTGTGAGTAGCAGTCCGATGTGACTGTTGAGTTCATCCACGCTGCCGATGGTGTCGATGCGCGCACTGGCCTTGCTGAGGCGAGTGCCATCCGCTAGGCCAGTCGTACCGTCGTCACCCGTGCGTGTCACGATGTCGCTCAAGCGGTTCGTCATCACTGTTTCTCCAAGCAACCGATATAGATCGTCGCATCAGGCGCAGTCTTGTTGCGTTGCGCCTGCCAGATCATCTCGCCCAAGCAATCCATCATCGCGTGTTGTGCCTCGTGTTCGGATTCGTATTTCTGCGTGAGCCGAACGAACTGTTCGCGGATGCCGTGCGGCTGTCCGATGGAGATCTGTTCTTCGATGGTCAGGTGCATCATCAGATGCAGGAATGGGTTCACCACGGAGCCATCGGCAGCAAAATCCTTATCTTGGTTCTTCTCGGGATCGTTGAAGATGGCGTGATATTCCGGATGCTTGTCGATGAGCTGCGCCGTCAGGTCTTCCAGCGGCGACAACAATTCTTTAGCGCAGCGTTTGCGCCAAGATTCGAACAGGAACAGTCGCGCTTCATCGCGGGTCGGGTTGAACATCACAATACCTTCTCTTTGTATTCACATAGATCTTGGATGATACATTCGGCGCACTTCGGTTTGCGTGCCACACAAGTGTAACGTCCATGCAGGATGAGCCAGTGGTGTGCATCGAGTTTGAATTCATCCGGCACGAACTTCAATAGTTTCTTTTCGACTTCTTGCACGTCTTTGCCGGGCGCTAAGCCGATACGGTTGCTGATGCGGAAAATGTGGGTGTCGACTGCGATGGTGGGTTGGCCGAACGCTGTGTTGAGGATGACGTTGGCGGTCTTGCGGCCCACGCCGGGCAGGGCTTCCAGCGCTTCGCGCGTCTGTGGCACTTGTCCATCGTGTTGCTCCAGAAGGATGCGGCACATCTGGATGATGTGCTTGCTCTTGGTCTGGTAGAGGCCGATGCGCTGTACGTATCCGCGCAGTTCGTCTTCGCCCAGTTCGACTATCTTTTGCGGTGTGTTGGCGACAGGGAAGAGTTCGCGTGTGGCGAGGTTGACGCTCTTGTCGGTGGCTTGTGCGGAGAGGATGACTGCCACCAGTAATTCAAAAGGCGATGCATGTTCCAGTTCGGTGGTGGGGTGAGGATTCGCCGCTTGCAGGCGCAAGAAGATCTCGCGCCGTTTAGCCGCATTCATCCTTGCACAGCCTCGTTGCTCAAAGGTGCGGGATTGCTACGCGCCTTGGCTTCCGCGCGCAGATTCAGCCAGTTTTTACCCGCGATGAGCAAGCCGAGGCCGATGAATGCTCCAGGTGGCAGGATGGCGAGTAGGAAGCCGTGATAATCAGGAATGACATGGATGACCCAGTCCTTGGCGCCATCCCCCAACGCGAGATCGATCCCGGAAAGCAAAGTGCCTTTGCCGATGAGTTCGCGTACGCCACCTAATACGGCAAGTACGGCAGTCAGTCCTAGCCCCATCATGAAGCCGTCCAAGGCGGATGCCAGAGGTGGGTTCTTGGAGGCGAACGACTCGGCGCGCGCCAACACGATACAGTTGGTCACGATCAATGGGATGAAGATGCCGAGCACGACATAAAGTCCATACATATAGGCGTTCATCAGATATTGCACGACGGTGACCAATACCGCGATGATGAGGACGAACACGGGGATGCGTATCTCGTTCGGTACATAGCTACGCACAGGAGCGATGGAGGCGCTACTCAGTGTCATCACGAGCGTGGTGGCAAGACCCAGACTCACGGCGTTCACCAATGAATTACTGATCGCAAGCAAGGGGCACAGTCCGAGCAGTTGCACAAGGCCGGGGTTCTGTTTCCACAGTCCGTTATGAACGATCTCTTTGAATTCGTTTGCGTTCATGGTTTGCCTCCTGCGTGAGTGGCGGCGATGTTCTCGGCGAACAACTCATCACGGTGTGCGGCGAAATAAAGCAGTGATCTGTTCACCGCTTTCACGATCGCGCGCGGCGTTATGGTCGCTCCCGCCATGTGTTCGAATTGACCGCCATCTTTCTTCACTTGCCATTCTTTGTCGCCCCAGATGTTGCGAGACTTGCCATCGAACGAGGTGATCCAAGGATTCTTCGCGATCTCGATGTAATCACCTAGCCCTGGTGTTTCCTTGTGTGAGACGACGCGCACACCCGCCAATTCGCCGTTCGCGCGTATGGCAAGGATGAGCGCGATCTTGCCAGCGTAGCCGTCGGGTGCGATCGATTCCAGCACGACGGCCACAGGTTCACCTTTGCGGCGCGCGACGTGGGCGACGGTCTGGGTGGTCGTACCCAACAAGGCATCAGCCTCGATGTGTCTCTCATCTTTCAAGATGTCGTTGTCGTAACTCGCTGGAGGGACGATCTGCGAGATCAGTTTCAATTTCTCAGCTTCGACCGTGCGTTCGATCACCTCGTGGGTCATGCCATAGGTGGCCGCCAGGATGGCCGTACCGATGATGGCGAAGAACACCAGATTGGCGGCAGTCTGCAAGGTGGAGCGGACGATGCGTCTCATAACAAACCATCCTTCTTGCCGAACACTTTGGGTTGTGTGTAGAGGTCGATCAAGGGGACGCAGATGTTCATCAAGATGGTGGCGAACGCCATGCCATCGGGGAAGCCGCCGAACACCCGGATCAAATAGGTGAGCAGAGCTGCACCGGCGGCGAAGATGATCTTGCCTTTTGCCGTCGTAGGTGAGGTGACGGGGTCGGTGAGGATGAAGAACGCCCCGATCATGGCTGCGCCCGAGAACCAGTGGAACAAGGGGGTGACGTAGTGGGTGGGGTCGAACACATGAAAGATCCCCGCCACCGCGAACAAAGTACCCAAGTACACCAGAGGAAGATGCCAAGAGATGATCCGTGTGAACAAGAGATACAGTCCGCCGATAGCGAAACCGAGTGCGACCATCTCGCTGCCATGGCCCGCCAAGCGACCATAGATCGGCATGTCGCGGATCTCGCTCACCGATAGGCCGAGATGGAGCTGAGTCTTCAGCGTGTCGAGAGGCGTCGCCATGGTCACTGCATCCAAGGTCAATCCAGCGGGTAATGTGCCGTGAAAGATGTAGCTCAATTGCTGTGCGAAGTCCAGCTCTATGCCGCCCAGCGCATGCGGTGTGAGCCAGTGCGTCATGTGTGCTGGGAAGGAGATGATGAGGACGGCATAACCGATCATCGCTGGGTTGAACGCATTGCTACCCAAGCCGCCGTATAGATGTTTGGCGACGACGATAGCGAAGGCAGTGCCCACGACGACCAGCCACCAAGGTGCCAGAGGTGGGATGGAGAGGGCGAGCAACCACGCGGTGAGCAATGCGCTGTGATCGGACAGGAAAGGTTTGATCGGACGATCTCGCAGCTTGAGCATCACCGCCTCGGTCGCCAAGGCAGTGATCGATGCGAGGGTGATAGACACCAAGATGGCCGGGCCGAAATACCAAACGTAAAGCGCGATGCCAGGAATGAGTGCGAGCAATACGCGCAACATGATCTGATTGACGCTGGTCGGAGTGGTGATGAAAGGGGAGCTCAACATTTGGCTAGATACCTCAACTGGTCTTGTGCGGTTCATCGTCCGCGCCGGCGTCTGTCGCCAGTTCACGAATCTTGGCGCGGCGCGCCTCGATGCTGGCGATCTCTGCCTGCTGCTCAGGAGTGAGCGCGTCTGTGTTCTTGGGGTGCGCCTCGGCGGCTTGCGCTTTGGCGCGTTCGATCGCCTCGTTGATGCGTATCTGCTGCGTGTCATCTACGCTGGGCGTGCTGGGGGCGACAACCGCCGCAGCTTTGGAAGCGGCCTCACGCTGAGCCAACTTCTCTGCTTTTTCCTGCTTTTCACGTTCGATGCGGAACTGGCGGTACTCATGCCTTTCACGTGCTTTATCGGCAGCCAGCTTCTCGGCAGAGCGTTCACGTATCTCGCTCTTGGCGTAACGGTAATACTGTACCAGCGGGATGTGGCTAGGGCAGACATAGGCGCAAACGCCACACTCGATGCAATCTGCAAGACTGTACTCCTGCGCCTTACCAAAGTTGTTGGATTTGGCGAACCAGTAGAGGTCCTGCGGTTGTAGTTCGGCAGGGCAAACCTGAGCGCAACGTGTGCAGCGGATGCACGGTAATGCTGGTGGAGCGGGCGGGAAGAGCGTATCCGATGCGGCGATCACGCAATTACTGGATTTGACCAAGGGCACGTTCACCGCAGGCAATACCACGCCCATCATGGGGCCGCCCATGATGTAGCGATTGGTGTCGCGCTTGGCCACACTCAAGTCGATCAAGTCGGAGAATGCCGTACCGATCAGCGCTTCATAGTTGCGGGGATGTTCCACGTTGCCGGTGATGGTGACGATGCGCGAGATGAGTGGCTCGCCATCATCCAAAGCGCGTTTGATGCTGAGCGCCGTCGCCACGTTGAAACACTGAACGCCGATGTCGGTGGGGAGTTTGCCAGAAGGGACTTCGAGACCCGTGAGCACCTTGATGAGATGTTTAGCGCTACCCCCGGGGTAGATGGTGGGTACGGCGACAACTGCGTAGTCTAGTTGGGCCGCACTCACCGCTTCGTGCATCGCGGCGATAGCTTCGGGCTTGTTGTCTTCGATACCGATCAGCACCTCGCCCGCTTCGAGCGCATGGCGCAATATGACGATACCGCGCACGATCTCACTCGCGCGTTCACGCATCAACATGTCATCACAGGTGATGTAGGGCTCGCACTCCGCCCCGTTCAAGATCAACGTGTCCACCTTGATGGGATGACGCAGTTTCAAGTCACTAGGGAACGTAGCGCCACCCAAGCCAACGATGCCGAAATCACGCAAGTGTTGTTGCATTTCGTTCGCAGAGAGCGCTAGGAAATCCACCGCTTCGCGTTTGATCCAAGTGTCTTTGCCGTCTGGGATCAGCGTGATGCACAGGTCGGGCAAAGCCGAGGGGTGGGCGATCTGATGCAAGGCGATGGATGCGATGGTGCCCGAGGTGGGGGCGTGGATGGAACTGGATAGCGTGGCGCTCGGCGTGCCGATACGTTGACCTTTCAACACGTGATCGCCTACGTTCACGCAGGGTTTGGCGGCCTCCCCAGCATGTTGGCGCAACGGTATGACCAAGCTTTTGGGTAACGGGGCTCGTGCTATCGACTGATGCGTGGATAGGGACTTGTGGGAGGTGGGGTGGATGCCACCATGGAAATGATGGAGCGTCCTCATGCGATCTTCCTCAGCGTGATCACGGGATGTTTCCATTTCCAATCCGTCAGTCTCTCTTCTATAGCTGGCATGCTGATGCAATCGACTGGGCAAGGTGGCAGGCACAGCTCGCACCCCGTGCATTCCGATGCGATGACAGTGTGCATCTGTTTGGCTGCGCCAACGATGGCATCTACGGGGCACGCTTGGATGCACAGCGTGCAGCCGATGCAGGTCTGTTCGTCGATGAAGGCGACCGCTTTGGCTTTGGGTTTTGCGTCGCCGCCAAAGGGTTTGTATTCCACGCCGAGCAAGTCAGCCAGTTTATGGATCCCATCATCGCCGCCCGGTGGGCACAGATTGATGTCCGCCTCGCCTTTGGCGATGGCTTCAGCGTACGGTTTGCAACCTGGATAGCCGCATTGGCCGCATTGCGTCTGGGGCAAGACTGCGTCGATCTTCTCAACAAGAGGATTGCCTTCGATCTTGAAGCGAACGGCTGAGAAGCCCAATACGAGACCCAACAGCGCCGCGAGTGCGATCATCACCCACAGTGCGGTGATCATTTCACCAAGCCCGAAAAACCCATAAAGGCTAAGCTCATCAGCCCCGCCGTGACCATGGCGATGGCTGAACCCTTGAACACGCCAGGCACATCCGCGCCTTCTAATCGCTCACGGATGCCTGCGAACAAGACCATCACCAAAGTGAAGCCGACCGCGCCACCGAAGCCGAACAGCAAAGATTCCATGAAATCATGCTCGGCCTGGACGTTGAGCAAAGGGATGCCAAGCACAGCGCAGTTGGTGGTGATAAGGGGAAGATAGATGCCCAGCACCTGATACAGCTCTGGGCTAGTCTTCTTGATCGCCATCTCGGTGAATTGCACGATGCCAGCAATGGCTACGATGAAGGACAAGGTAGTGAGATAAGCCAGTTCGGGGCCAAGCAAGTAATGACTGATGAGGTAACTCGCGCCCGAGGCCAAGGTGAGCACGAAGGTCGTCGCGGCCCCCATACCCAAGGAAGTCTCCAGCTTTCTGGAAACGCCCATGAACGGGCACAGGCCAAGGATCTTGACCATGACGATGTTGTTCACGAACACCGTACCAACGAGTATCAAAAGATATTCAGACATTCAAAAGGTTGCCGTTATTGAGCGGAAATAGGCGCGGATTATGCGCCCGATTGGTGCTCGCTTCAACCAAGAAGGCATTATAAGGATATAACCTGAGATGCCCATTCTAGGCCGCTGAAATAGGTTTAGAATCTGCCTGTCTAGGGGGAAATCGGTGACACCGAACCAGAACAATATATTGGCCAAGCTCAAGCTCAGTGGCCGCCTGCCTACTCCTAAAGGAGTGGCGCTGGAGGTCATCAATCTTACGCAGCGTGAGGACGCCTCCAATCAGGACATCGTCAGGCTCATCAGCGCAGATCCGGCTTTGAGTGTGCGCGTCATCAAAGCGGCGAACGTCCTGCTGTCTAGCTCCTCGCGTCCTATCGTCACCATCTCGGATGCGGTCACAGTCTTGGGTTCGCGCGCACTGCGCCAGCTAGTCCTCGGGATCGCGCTCATCGTCGATCACCAGCATGGTCCATGCAAGCAATTCAATTATTCCTATTTCTGGTCGCATTCGCTGCTGACTGGGGTGTATGTCCGGCACCTTGCTGCGCTTTCGCGTTTGGCTGCTGTAGAAGAGATATTCGTCATCGGATTGCTGGGTGGCATCGGACAGTTGGCGATGGCGACTGTCTATCCGGATGAGTTCGGCAAAATACTCTCTGTCTCTGAACGACAATCTTTAGAAGATATCTATCGCAAAGAACGAGAACAATTCGGTTTCGAACAGGCAGAGTTGAGCGCGGCGATCTTGGCTGACATGAACTTTCCTTCCATCTTCCAGACTTTGATCCATGATTTTCCGCAGCCAGAGTCCAGTCGAGTCGTCGAGGGGACGCGCGAGTGGAAACTGGTGAACATGTTGCATCTGGCATCGTTGATGGCAGATGTGAGTTTGTGTAGTCCTGCTGAACGCAATAGGTCCTTACGTAGATTAAGGGCAGATGCCGCTTTGGTCGCCATCGAGGAGGCGTCTTTAGTGCAAGTGGCCGATGAGTGTGGGCGTGAATGGATGGAATGGGCGGCCTTGTTGAATATGGGCGCGCGCCACCTCCCCTCCTTGGCGGAACTCTTTGTGCAGATCGATAACGAGCCTGAAGAGATCGTCATTCCGCAATGGCCGCATGCGAACCATGACTACAAGATGCGGGTGTTGGTGGTTGACGATGACCGTTCCATGCGGGCATTGCTACAAAAGATGCTGGTCGCCGCCGGGCATCATGTGCTCATCGCTTCGAACGGGATAGAAGCGTTGAGCATGATCGAAAAAGAACAGCCGCAACTCATCGTCACGGATTGGCTCATGCCGCAGATGGATGGTATCGCGCTGTGTCGCGAGTTGCGTAGCAAGCCCGAGAATCGCAGCATCTATGTGATCATCGTCACGATGCAAGAGTCGGCGGATAAGTTGGTCGAGGCATTCGAGGCGGGTGCGGATGACTATCTCACCAAGCCCATCACGCCCAAGGTGTTCTTCGCGCGATTGCGAGCGGGACAGCGGGTGGTGCAGTTGCAAGAAGAACTCGCTTTCGATCGCGAACAGTTGATGCGTTTCTCGGCAGAACTCTCTGCCGCCAATGAGCGCTTGCAGGGGCAAGCACTATCGGATGCGTTGACGGGATTGCCTAATCGGCGTTATGCGATGGAGCGGCTAGAGCAGGAATGGGCGCTGACCAAACGCGGTGACAGGGCGCTCTCTTGCTTGATGGTCGACGTCGATCATTTCAAATCCATCAATGATCGATTCGGCCATCAAGTGGGGGATGAAGCCTTGAAGCTGGTCGCCGACACCTTGCGCCGCGCCGCACGCACGCAAGATGTGGTGTGTCGATATGGCGGTGAAGAGTTCTTGGTGATCTGTCCAGATACCGATGCGCAGGCTGCTGTGTTATGCGCCGAGCGTTTGCGTACCAATATCGCCGCCCAAGGTCTGCGCTTGCAGGGAGGCGGCGAACATAAGATGACGGTGAGTATCGGTGTGGCGGAGAAGAGCGAGACCATCACCACGTTGGAAGCCTTGTTGATCCGTGCCGACAATAATCTGTATGCGGCGAAGGAAGCTGGCCGCAACCGTATCATCCTCGACCCTACTCCTTGATCCCTTTTCTGATCGCCTCTGCGGCCTCGGTCACAAGCGATTGGCCGCGATAGATCAGTCCACTGTATATCTGCACCAAGGATGCACCCGCCTGCATCTTCTCTAATGCATCCGCTCCGCTTGAGATGCCACCCACGCCGATGATGGGGAGTGCGCCCCCTAGTTCGGCGGACAATGCGTGAATCACCGCAGTCGATCTGTCTTTCACTGGCGCGCCACTCAATCCGCCTGTCTCATTGCCATGAACGAGCCCTTCCACCCCTTCACGTGACAAGGTGGTGTTGGTGGCGATCACACCATCGATACGATGTTTGATGAGTAGAGACGCGATCTGTTTGATCTGCTCCCCATCCAGATCAGGCGCGATCTTCAAAGTCAGCGGCACATATCTACCTTGCTGTTGTGCCAATTTCTCTTGTTCCGATTTGAGTTGCGTGAGCAAAGCATCCAACTCATCGCCGCCTTGCAATTGACGCAGGTTCTTGGTGTTGGGCGAGGAGATGTTCACCGTCACATAACTGGCGTGGGCATATACCTTGCGCAGGCAGATGAGGTAGTCGTCAGCGGCTTTCTCGATGGGGGTGTCGGCGTTCTTGCCGATGTTGATGCCCAGCACCCCTTTGAAGTTCGCACGTTCGACGTTCGCCACCAGTGCATCCACGCCGTGATTGTTGAAACCCATGCGGTTGATGATCGCTTTCGCTTCAGGCAGGCGGAACAAGCGCGGACGCGGATTGCCAGGTTGTGGACGCGGGGTGATGGTGCCGATCTCGATGAAACCAAAGCCGAGTGCAGCAAGGCCGTTGATGCAATCACCGTTCTTGTCCAAGCCGGCTGCAAGGCCCACCGGATTGGGAAAGTTCAATCCCATCACGTTACGCGGGTCGTCCTGTGGTTTGGGGATCAGGCGCGAAAGTCCGAGGCAGTGTGCCGTGTTGAGCGAGGTCAGCGTGGCATCGTGTGCCGTCTCTGGATCAAGTGTGAAAAGTGCTGGGCGAAGTAGGTTGTAGGGATTCATTTTTTGACCACGACAGGGATAGGAAAGGTTTTTTTCTTGGATACTTGTGCACGCGTCTTACCGCGCCAGGCTTCGGCGATGACATCGCCCAGCTGTAGGCAGATCAAGCCGAAGAGGGCGAAGCCTAGTTGCTGGAACGCCATATTGGGCAGCTCGATGAGCAAGGTGCCTCCAGCCAACTCGAATGTGATCAGCGCGGCATTACATACGATGAGACCTGATATCGCGGCAGTCACGATGCGACTCCAATCGCCATTGGTGAGCCCCGCGAAGATCGAACTTTCGTGCCACAGCATTTGCAATGCGATCAGTAATAACAGAGGCGCTGTCCAATACAGCCAGAACAGCGCTGCAGGCCAAGCGGCACCACCGAGCGATCCTATTAATGCGAGTGGGATGAGGATGAAAGCTGTGGTGTCATGCGCTGGAGAGGGCACTGCAAAATTGCGTGAGAGCAACTTGAGCAAACCGGCGAAAGAACCGAGCAAGGCGCGAATGCTCAAGATGGCTGGAGCGAGCGTAGCGAAGAGTAGGGATTGGATGAGTAAGCTTGCGACACTGCTGTCCCCGGTGTCTAGCCAGCTGTGGGTATAAAGATTCAGATAGACCAGCAACCAACCCAGCATGCCACTCGTGAGTGCCATAGCCAAATAGTAGTTACGTTGCAGGCGAAACAAGTTGTTGCCACTGCGCGATGCGCCCCAGTAGTTGCTCATCAATGCAAGTAGCAAGATGACTGACACGGCGGCGATGAGGGGTATCAAGCTGGTATCGAGAGGGAGTGTCGATCCATTGAGTTGCCCATCACTCAACAGCAAGCCCATATAGGGTAGGAGCAGCAAGGTGATGACGAAAATAGCGAGACGGGTCTTCATGGTTCATTCCTTTGGGTAGGTGCGATCGGTCGCCATTCATCATCTTGCAAACCTTGCAAGGGTTGGAACTTGGCTTTGTAGGCCATCTTCTGTGAATCGCGTATCCAATATCCCAGATAGAGGAAAGGCAGGCCGAGTTTGCGGCACAACTCGATCTGCCACAACACATTGAACGTGCCGTAGCTGGCATTGGCTATTTCTGTGTCGTAGAACGTATAGACGGCAGATAAACCATCTTCCAATACATCGACGATGCTCACCATGCGCAAGGCATCGCCTTCGCGAAACTCCACCAGCAACGAGTCCACATGACTTTGTAATAGGAAGTTGCGGTACTGCTCTGGGTCGTCATCCTTCATCCCCCCTTCGGCATGACGAGTCTGCTGATAGCGGCGATAAAGATCGAAATATTCTGCTTTGTCTTGCAAGGGCAAGATGTGGACTTGCAGGTCGTGGTGGCGTTTCCAACTTCTGCGTTGCGAGCGTGAAGCTTTGAAGTCGGCCACCACCACGCGCGCAGGTACGCATTGGCGGCAGGTGTCGCAGCGGGGGCGGTAGGTGAAGGTGCCGCTACGGCGAAAGCCGTGGCGAACTAGCTTCGAGTATATCGGCGTCGTGATGAGGAACGCAGGGGTGGCGACTTGTGAGCGCGCCTCCAGATCAGCCAAATAACTGCAAGGGTAGGGCGCAGTCAGATATAGCTGTATGGAAGAGAGCGGGATGTCGTTCAGTAGGCTCATCAGAACAGGTCGGTATCGAATCGGAAATGCTGCACGGGTTCGCAGTTTATCAAGTCTTGCAGGCGCGCGACGAACTCTGAACGAGGGATCTCGCGAGCACCCAGCGAGGCGAGATGAGGCGTGTACATCTGACAGTCGACCATTCCGAATCCCCAGTGTTCGAGTTGTCGCGCCATGTGG
>JAVBYP010000275.1 GCA_030823965.1 Sideroxydans sp. | reverse complement strand
CGTGATGGATGTGATGGTGCACATCGACCCAGAGGATGACGCGCATGCCAGACCGAACGCGCATCTACCGCAGCGCCATCTGCTGCTAGCCCATCTTTACAGCCGTCTAGGTGAAGAGCTGCCGACCTCGACTCACATCGTGTTGCATTACCTGAATGGCAAGATCGAGGCCGAAATAGTGTTGGATACACCGGTGGATATCGCTGGCCTGCAACAAAGGTGTTCGACCCTTGTCACTGACGACCCTTATTTCCGCGCTATCAGCCTTTATCAAGCAATTGCACCAAAATAGTGCGTTACGGTAATTGTTTGCCCTAATCGAGGGCATTCAAGCTGCGGCATGACCCCGCGCAAATATGGCACAATGCGCGTCTTGCAGGATTCAGGGTGATGGCACAGTTTCTGCTGTTCAAGGCTAGTCGCACCATTAAGTTCGTTTCAAAAAAGCATCGTTTAATTTTTTAATTGGGAGATTTGAGTATGGCTAAAACAGCAGCTGACGTTCTGAAGCTGATCAAAGAACAAGGTATCAAGTTCGTCGATCTACGTTTCACAGACACCCGTGGTAAAGAACAGCACGTTGGCGTGCCAGTCTCCCACGTTGACATGGACAAGTTCGAAGAAGGTCACGCCTTTGACGGTTCTTCAATCGCTGGTTGGAAAGGCATCCAAGCCTCCGACATGTTGCTGATGCCGGATCCTGATTCTGCTTACATCGATCCATTCTTCGACGAACCAACCATCGTCATGGCTTGCGATGTCATTGAGCCAACCGATGGCAAAGGTTACGACCGCGATCCACGTTCCATCGCTAAACGTGCTGAGGCTTATTTGAAGTCCTCCGGCGTGGGCGACACGGCATTCTTCGGTCCAGAGCCAGAATTCTTCATCTTTGATTCCGTGCAATGGCACATCGACATGTCCGGTTGCTCTGTGAAGATCAATTCGGAAGAGGGTGCTTGGTCTACTGGCCACGCATTCGATGGCGGCAACACAGGTCACCGTCCAACAGTGAAGGGCGGTTATTTCCCAGTTCCTCCAGTCGATAGCTTGAACGACATCCGCGCACAGATGTGCTTGCTGTTGGAAGAGATCGGCATCCCTGTCGAAGTTCACCACCACGAAGTCGCGAACGCGGGCCAATGCGAATTGGGTACCAAGTTCAGCACATTGGTGAAACGCGCTGACTGGACACAGACTCAGAAGTACGTGATCCAGAACGTCGCTCACCAATACGGCAAGACAGCGACCTTCATGCCTAAGCCAATCGTTGGCGACAACGGTTCTGGTATGCACGTTCACCAATCCATCTGGAAAGATGGCAAGAACCTGTTCGCAGGTAACGGCTATGCAGGCATGTCTGAATTGGCGCTGTACTACATCGGCGGCATCATCAAACACGCTAAGGCACTGAACGCGATCACCAACCCAGGCACCAACTCTTACAAGCGTCTGGTCCCACACTACGAAGCGCCAGTGAAGTTGGCTTACTCTGCTAAGAACCGTTCCGCTTCGATCCGTATCCCTCACGTCGCTAGCGACAAGGCACGCCGTATCGAGACACGCTTCCCAGATCCTTCTGCTAACCCATACTTGTGCTTCGCAGCATTGATGATGGCGGGCTTGGATGGTATCCAGAACAAGATCCACCCTGGAGATCCAGCAGACAAGAACCTGTACGACCTGCCACCAGAAGAAGACGCAAAGATCCCAACTGTCTGCGCATCTTTGGACGAGGCTTTGGAAGCACTGAACAAAGACCGTGAGTTCTTGACTCGTGGCGGTGTGTTCTCTAACGACTTCTTGGATGCTTACATCGATCTGAAGATGGAAGAAGTGAACCGTATCCGCATGACGACTCACCCAGTCGAGTTCGACATGTACTACAGCCTGTAATCTGTATCGCAGGTAATGAGAACGGAGCCCAAGTGGCTCCGTTTTCTTTTGCAGGAACCGTTAGCGGTCGGCGTTTGTCACATGCACGACCTTAACCTATACTCCTGCCATCATTTTGCAAGGCCTGACCATGACCCTATTTCGTCTGACCATATTGTGTAGCGCCATCGCTTTCAGTGGCACCGCCCAATCTGAGATATACAAACGTGTCGATAAGAACGGCAACGTGACGTATTCCAGTTCACCGCTCAAGGGGGCAAAGAAGCTCGAGCTCGAACCGTTACCCACGATGGCAGCACAGCCTATCCCTCCCAAGCAACGCAAATACAGCGAGTCCTCATCAGAACTGCGCGTCAATTCCGAGACGCAGAACCGTCGCGATGACACACGCCGTAGGATATTGGAAGACGAACTGGCAACAGAAGTACGTGCACTCGAAGAAGCGCGCATCAAACTGCAAGAAGCTGAAGACAACCCAGAAGTGTTCAAGACATCGACCGGACAGACCTTCCGCAATGTCGCAAAATATGAAGAAAAAGTGAATTCGGCAAAGGAAGATGTGAAGTCACACGAGAACAACATCAAAGCGTTGAAGACCGAAATCTCTAATCTCCGATAACCGTGATCCACTGGCATGTTTTCTGCTCACTAATCTGACATGCCAAACAAGCTCCTTCCATCACTCGATCATCTCGCTACTGCCGTCCTGCTGCTGGACGACCAATCACGCATCGCCTTCCTCAATCCGGCAGCGGAACACCTGTTCGCGGTCAGCCACAGCAACTTGGTCGGCCATCCATTGCAGCACGCGTTCAGTCACGCAGACCAACTGTGGGTAGCGGTCCAATCCGCGCTCTCCAGCAACGCGGCACACATCGAACACGACATGATGTTGGGCACACACACGCTGCCGAACAAGCTGCATCTGAGCTGTACGGTGACGCCGCTGCACTTGGATGGCTATGCATTGCTGTTGGAGTTCCACACCATAGACCGCCCACTCAAGATGGCGCGCGAAGAACAGATGCTGGACCAGACTCAAGCGAATCGCATGTTGCTACGTAACTTGGCACACGAGATCAAGAACCCACTAGGCGGCATACGTGGTGCGGCGCAATTATTGGAGCAGGAACTGGAGAAACCCGGTCTGCGCGAATACACCCAAGTCGTCATCCAAGAAGCAGACCGCCTGCGTTCGCTCATGGAAAAACTACTCACGCCGCAGCACGTGCCCCATTTTAGTGCACTCAATATCCATGAGGTCTTGGAGCGCGTTCGCAGCGTCGTACTGGCAGAGTTGCCTGAGAGCCTCGTCATCCAGCGCGATTACGATCTGAGCTTGCCCGAGTTGCACGGCGACAAGGAACAACTCATCCAAGTCGTGCTCAACATCGTGCGCAACGCAGCACAAGCCATGAAGGGACGCGGCATCATCACCTTCCGCACGCGCATCTCGCGTCAGGTCACCTTGATGAAGAAGCGCCATCGTCTTGCTCTCTCGGTGCAGATCATCGACAACGGGCCTGGCATCCCCACCCACCTGCGCGACAAGATCTTCTATCCGCTGGTGTCCGGGCGTGCCGATGGACATGGATTAGGACTCACACTGGCGCAAGACTTCGTCAGCCAACATCAAGGTAGTATCGAATTCGAAAGCGAACCGGGGCGCACGTGTTTCACTGTGATGCTGCCACTCACCAATTTGGAAAAAATATCATGAGCAAAGCTGTATGGATCATTGACGACGACCGTTCTATTCGCTGGGTACTTGAGAAAGCACTTGCGCGCGAACAGATCGAATACAAGAGCTTCGCTTCGGCCGATGAAGCAATGCTCGAACTGCCCTCGGAGCTTCCGCAGATGGTCATCAGCGATATCCGCATGCCCGGTAGTTCTGGGTTGGATATGTTGCAGATACTGCGCCGCGATTACCCGACGCTGCCCGTCATCATCATGACCGCGTACTCCGATCTGGAAAGCGCGGTGTCCTCCTTCCAAGGCGGTGCGTTCGAATATCTGCCAAAACCTTTCGATGTGAACCACGCCGTCGAATTGATACGCCGCGCATTGGCACAGAGCCAACGCAAGAACGTGAGTGGTGGCGACTCGGCCGATGCGCCCGACATCCTCGGCCATGCACCTGCGATGCAAGAGGTGTTCCGCGCCATCGGTCGCCTCGCACAGTCTAACGCTACCGTGCTCATCAACGGTGAATCAGGAACAGGTAAGGAGTTGGTCGCGCAAGCATTGCATCGCCATAGCGCGCGCGCCGACAAACCTTTCGTCGCCATCAACACCGCCGCCATCCCGAAAGACTTGCTGGAGTCGGAATTGTTCGGTCACGAGAAAGGTGCGTTCACCGGCGCGGCCGCGACGCGTCACGGACGCTTCGAACAAGCCGAAGGTGGCACGCTGTTCCTCGATGAGATCGGCGATATGCCTGCTGAATTGCAGACGCGTCTGCTGCGTGTACTGTCGGACGGCAACTACTATCGTGTGGGTGGGCATCAACCCATCAAAGCGAATGTGCGCATCATCGCCGCCACGCATCAGAACCTCGATGAGCGCGTGAAGCAGGGCTTGTTCCGTGAAGACTTGTTCCACCGTCTCAACGTCATCCGCCTACGTCTGCCGCCGTTGCGCGAACGACGCGAAGACATCCCAGTGTTGGCGAAACATTTCCTGCAGAAGAGCGCGAAGGAATTGGGCGTCGAACAAAAGATACTGAGCGAGACCGCGCTCAATTATCTGGCCGCGCAAGACATCCCCGGCAACGTACGTCAGTTGGAGAACCTATGCCACTGGCTCACCGTGATGACGCCGACGCAACAAGTGGAGATCGCCGACCTACCTGCCGAATGGCGCGATGGGGCACAAACCGCACCTGCCGCCAGCGACTGGCGCTCTGCACTCGCTCAACAAGCTGCGATGGCACTGCAACGCAACGAATCGAACATCCTCGACACACTCACCAAGGAGTTCGAGCGCACACTCATCACCCAAGCTTTGCAGCACACAGGCGGAAGACGTATCGAAGCGGCGACCTTGTTGGGTATGGGACGTAATACGTTGACGCGTAAGATTCAGGAATTGGGATTGGACGGCGGGAGCGAGTAACAACAACATCCGTTCATCCCGAGTGCCGCGCAACGCGCGGTGTATCGAGGGAGCGCCGTCGCGTTCCGCGTCGGATGGTTCGATATGGCCTACGGCCTACTCACCACGAACGGGATATGGATTACCTTTTCTTACTTGCCTTCTTCCATACGCCCGTGATGGACTGCTGATCCTTGCTCTCACCCAAGATGGACAGACCGTACATCTCAGAAAGCGTGCGTAGCAGTGTGTAGTGGTTGATGCGCTGCGCAGATTTCCCCGGCTTCACCATCTCGCCCACAAAGATGGTTACGATACGATTTCCTTCGCGGCCATCATCTTCATCGAACGTCACGATGAGCAGACTGTTATTCGTCATCGCCCATTTTGCATATTGCTCGATGTTCTGCGCTAACCATGCATCGCCCTGCTCTATGCTACCGTCGTGCATATCATTGCGCTGATCGGGCACCACCAAGGATACGGTTGGCAATTGTGAGAAATCTTGCGGGAATGCCGTGAAGGGTTGGTTGGATGCAGCCAACTCTTTCCAATTCGCCACCGGATTGTGTTTGCGCATGTACGCACCGTAACGACACCCTTCGTAGCCCGCCTCGGGTAAAGATTCTGAATAACTGACGAAGCTCAGCCCCTTTTCGATGAGCGCACCACCCAGATTCTCACCCTTCAATTCCAACGGGCAGGCGTTGCTGCTGATGCCACGTGTCGTGCCAGAGAACAAGGCTAGATAGTTGGGCTGACTTGGATGGGTGACGCCATACGAATGGGTGAACAACACCCCGCGTTGCGCGAGGGCGTTGATGTAGGGCGCATCCGCATTACCGATGATCTTGGAATAGCCGCGATTCTCTTCCACCACGATGACGATGTGATCAGGACGTGGCAAAGCGACTTCTGCGGCGATGGCGGATTGAGCGACACCGAAGAACGCGAGCGCGAACAGCGATTTCGTGAGCTCACTCATCTTGGCTGGCAGTCGGCACAAGCGTAGAGGCTTCATCAAGCGCTTTCTTCTTCGGACGGTTCTTGCTCGGGTCAGCAAAGTTGAAACGGCCCGCCAGCACACACCCCTTCATACCGATGTCGCATGGCTTGTTCAGCACCTTCTGGCACTGATCATTGACCTCATGCGGACAACCCCAACCGCTCATGTTTGCGCCTCTTAAGCCTTCTTCACGAACTCTGTCTTCAATTGCATCGCACCGATACCGTCGATCTTGCAATCGATGTCGTGGTCGCCATCCACCAAGCGGATGTTCTTCACCTTGGTGCCCACCTTCACAACAGAAGACGAACCTTTGATCTTCAGATCCTTGATGACCGTCACGGTGTCGCCATCGACTAGCACATTGCCAAAAGCATCTTTGAACACCTTAGCTTGCTCGCCCGCCTCAGCGGTCGCTGTCTTGCTCCACTCCCAGCCACACTCAGGGCAGACGTAGTTGTCACCATCTTCGTAGGTGAAAGGGGAATCGCATTTAGGGCATTTTGGTAGATCAGACATTGAAACTCCAGCTTTGATTATTGATATGTAAATTACAAGTTGATTTGAAATTGAGTTCGCTTTGTTCTAACTAATTTATTTAATTCGCTCAAAGTTAGAAGATGAAATCCAAGTGTTTCGGGATGCAAACAAACAAAGCAAAACCTAAATTGGTCGCCCATTCTTTCTGCCAGATCGAATTCATTCTGAGTGGCTCCAAAGAAAAATCCTTTGGGAGAATCGATAAGTTTTTTCTGTGTAGTCTTTAACTCAATCAATGTGATTTGATGTTTTTCAGCTTCAGTAATTTCCGACTCTAAATTTACATAACCGGGTACTTGAATTAGGTCAAAAGCGCGCGCGAAAGTAGAAGGTAAATCTAACAGTTCTAAAATGTGTTTTCTTGATTCTCGTGAAGGATTCAACAACGTTCGATCTGCTTGCATCACATAATCGATGGCAGCCTTCTCTGTTCGGTTGTTACTTAACGTTATTGAATAGGATTTGTCAGACGCCATCAGAGTTTATAACCCCGATGCACCGCCACCACACCACCCGTCATATTGAAATACTCGACGCGCTCCAGCCCGGCATCCACCATCATCTGCTTCAACTCTTCCTGCCCCGGATGCATGCGGATGGATTCGGCGAGGTAGCGGTAGCTGTCGGCATCGTTGGCGATGAGTTCGCCCATCTTGGGGAGTAGTTTGAAGGAGTACAGGTCATACATCTTCTCCAGCGGTTTGGCGACCTTGGAAAATTCCAGCACGATGACGCGGCCACCGGGTTTGAGTACGCGCTTCATCTCGCGCAGGGCGGCGTCTTTATGGGTGACGTTGCGTAGACCGAAGGCGATGCTGACGCAGTCGAAATAGTTATCGGGGAAGGGCAAGTGTTCGGCGTCGCATTGCGCGGTGGGCGTTGGGGTGCCGTTATCGATCATGCGGTCGCGACCGACGCGCAGCATGGCGTTGTTGATGTCGGTGAGGACGACCTGACCACGGCTGCCGACCTTCTTCAAGAACAGCTTGGACAAATCACCTGAGCCACCCGCCACATCCAACACGCGCTGGCCTTCGTGTACGTTCGCCAGACCCACCGCAAACGGTTTCCACACGCGATGCAGGCCGACCGACATGAGGTCGTTCATGATGTCGTATTTGCTGGCGACGGAGGTGAACACGCCCGCGACTTTCTTGGCCTTTTCGCTCTCGTCTACCGTCTGGAATCCGAAGTGTGTCTTGCTCATGGTGAGGCTCCTTAAATTCGTTTCCTTATTTGGGATCGCGGCTCGCACCGGCTGCTTCCAACCTGCCCAAGTAGTCATGCCACATGCCTTCTTGGTATTGCCCCATCTCATGCAGGTATTCCCACGAGTACAGACCAGTATCATGCCCATCGTCGAAATTTATCTTGAGCGCGTATTGCCCGATGGGCTCGATGCTGGTGATGCCGACATCGCGTTTGCCGACCTGCAAGGTCTCTTGCCCCTTGCCATGACCACGCACTTCGGCAGAAGGTGAGAACACGCGCAGGAACTCGGCGGGTAGTTTGTAGCGTGTATCGTTATCGAAAGCGACTTCGAGCACCTTGGACTTCTGGTGCAGGATGATGTCAGTGGGGGTCATAGCGAACGTATCTTTTTAAGTAATGCAGTGGTGGAACGCTCGTGCAGGAAAGGGATGCTATGTACCGATCCGCCCCAGCCTTGCACTTCCTTACTTCCCACGATGTTCTCTGGCTTCCAATCGCCGCCTTTCACCAACTTGTCGGGATGGCATGCAAGGACGAGATTGAGTGGCGTGTCTTCATCGAACTGCATCACCAAACTCACGGATTCCAGCGAGGCCAACACTGCCATGCGGTCGTCTTGTTGATTGATGGGGCGGTCATCGCCTTTACCTTGGCGCTTCACCGAAGCATCGCTGTTCACACCGACGATGAGTGATGCGCCCAGCGCGCGCGCTTGGGCCAAGTAAGTGACGTGGCCACGATGCAACACATCGAAGCAACCGTTGGTGAAAACCAAAGGACGCGGCAAAGCGGCGACCTTGGCTGCGAGGTCGGCCGCCGTGGCGATCTTTTTCTCAAAACTGGGAGTGGGATAGTTCACGTCAGTCCATGTACTCAAAGACGCGAACGACTTTTTGCACGCCGTTGGTGGTGCTGGCGATCTCCGAAGCAGCATCCGCTTCCGCATGATTCACGATGCCCATCAGATACACCACGCCGTTCTCGGTGAATACTTTGATGTGGTCGCGATTGAATGCCTTGCTATTGAGAAAACGACTGCGTACGTCACTGCTCACACCCGAGTCACTGCTGCGCGCACCGCTGCTGGACACACCCGCCACTTGCAATTCATTAGCGATGCCTTTGACAGGCGGGATACTGCCGACGATACGCTCGATGTCCATCTTCGCCGCTTCGTTCGCCACTTGGCCGGTGATGAGGGCGTAACGGTTGAAGCAGGTGACACTTACCTTGGTGTTGAACTTGTATTTCTCACCGATGCGCTGCATCGCCTTCTCTTCGATATTGCGATCATCCAACACAGTACCTTCTGTGCGACGTTCACTTGCAGAGGTCATCGAACCCCCACCTTGCGCACAACCTGCCAGCGCACCCAACAACATCAATATCAACGAGACATTACGCATCTTCACCTCCGAGTAAAACATGATCGATCACATCGCACAGACAGTGCAGCGTGAGCAGATGGACTTCCTGCACGCGCGCAGTGCGCTGGGCAGGGACACACAGATGGAAGTCGGTCGGTTTCAGCATCGCTGCCATCTTGCCGCCATCGCGTCCGGTGAGCGCGACCACCACCATGTTGCGCTCATGCGCGGCGGTGATGGCATCCATCACATTGGGCGAGTTGCCACTGGTGGAGATGGCAAGTAGCACATCGCCTTCCATGCCGAGTGCGCGCACTTGCTTGGAGAATATCTGCTTGTAGTCGTAGTCGTTGGCGATGGAGGTCAACACAGAACTGTCTGTCGCCAATGAGATGGCAGGTAGACCTGGGCGCTCGACCTCGAAGCGGTTGATGAGCTCGGCAGCGAAGTGCTGCGCATCACCTGCTGAACCACCGTTGCCGCAGGCAAGGATCTTGCCGTCGTGTAGCAGGCATTTGACCATCGCCTGAGCCGCCTCGACGATGGGCTTGGCCATCACTTTCTTGCTTTGCAGTTTGATCTCGGCGCTATCGTCGAAGTGTTGGCTGACGCGTTTGAGGAGTGTCATATCTTCTCTAAGTAATGAGAGTTGAGGAATGGGCGGATTTTACCTTATTCGAATGCATTCTTAACCCACTCGATGCCGTTCGCGCCGTCTGGTGTAGCCATCAACACAGCGTCGAAGCGACAAGGAGGCGTACTGGACAAGCTAGACAGATAGTGTTGCGCGGTGTGGATGAGTTTGGCTTGTTTACGTGCATCGATGCTGGCTGCCGCCCCACCGAAACCTTTGCTGCTACGCATGCGCACCTCGGTGAAGACCAAGGTGTCGCCGTCTTTCAATATGAGGTCGATCTCACCGTAACGACAACGATAATTGACTTGGATGAGTCGCAGGCCTTGCTGTTGCAGGAAGCGCGCGGCAGTCTGTTCGGCCTGCGCGCCTGACTTCATTTTTGAGTCTTGGTATCGATCACGACTGCTGGTATCACAGGAGGACGACCATCGTGCGGGATGCCTTGACCTTGGCGCAACACAGCTGGCATGGCCTCGCGTTCAAGGAAATGTCCGTTCAGACTCACCCTCCCCGTCACACCATCCAGCGGCAACGAATTTATTGTGTCGTGCTGGTAAAAGATCTGCAACAAACGATAGGCATCGATGCCCAAGGCATACAAACGCTCCATGTCGTGCGGCAAAGGTGTCGCGGGGCGCGGATACACCATCACTGCAGGATGGTCTGCTTGCAACACCCAAGGCATATCGATGAAACGCACCTCAGCCAAGTCGAAGTTCACGAGGTTGTTGGCGTTGCCCGAGAACACTTGTGAAGTGGCATACACCGGAAGCAAGTTGCTGATATAGGGACGCAGCAGGCGGGCTTTATCCACTTCGGCCGCCAAGAACACCATGCTGCCTGGATCAGTCGGGATGATGCGCAGCGGCGTAGGATCACCCGTGTAGACGATCTCGGACAAGACGATGCCACCCGAACGTTGCCAGTTATCCGAAAAGGATTGTGCGAGACGTTTCGACAATACGGTATTGGTGCGCACGATGGTCGCACTCAACAAGCCCACTTTGGTCGCCAGTTGCGAGATCTGCTTGGATTCCTGTTCAGCGGGCAATCCAAAGAAGAACAGTTGATCAGAACGTGTAGCATCGACCACGTTCAGCGCCAACGTCGGCACCGCCACATTGGGAAGTGTCGAGATCGCGGCCACGCCATTACGTGTGAGCGGGCCTGCTACCGCGACCGCCCCAGCCTTGATAGCCTGCTTATACAATGCCAACACCTCGGATTTCTCGTCGTTGCATGGATACACACGCACAGGGATTCCATTCGATCTTTGCGCCGCAGCCGCCATGAAGCCTTGTTGCACGGCCTCGGCTGCGTTGCCGAACGCGGCCGACTTCAAAGGCAAGATGAGTGCGATGTGATGCTCTGCCGCTTCGACAGATAGCGCTTCAAGGGAAGGCGAGACCACCACAGCAGGTGCGGTGACAGCACTAGTGGTTGCGACAGGTGGTACGGGCGCGGGCGCAATGACCACAGGTGCAGGCTCAGGAGCAGTGGATGTCGTTGCTGGCGGAGTGGCGCAGCCAAATAGGCTCACGTATAGTGCGGCGACCAGCACACCGCGCAACCATTTCGACTCAGAGGCAACGATTTGCATATCAAGACCGATCAAAAATTGGAGTGCGCATTATATGTAGTCGCCACCCCGATTGGAAATTTAAGCGACATTACTTTTCGCGCGCTCGACGTGCTGAACGCAGCGGACACCGTCGCGGCAGAAGACACGCGCAACACCAAGTATCTATTGCAGCATCACGGCATCAACGACGCGCGCCTATTGGCTTTGCATCAGCATAACGAACGCGGTGCGGCCGAGAAGATCGTCGCTTTATTGGGCCAAGGTCTTAGTGTCGCGCTGGTGACTGATGCGGGCACACCCGCCGTGAGCGACCCCGGTGCCATCCTCGTCGAAGCGGTGCGTGCAGCAGGCTTCCGCGTCATCCCCATCCCCGGCGCAAGTGCGGTCGTCACTGCGCTGTCGGCTTCAGGTCTGAGCGCGCCGCACTTCTTGTTCTACGGATTTTTGCCGAACAAATCCAGTGCACGCTGTAGTGCCCTGCAGACATTGGTCGAACATCCTTACACCTTGGTGTTCTACGAAGCCCCTCACCGCATCTTGGATTGTGCGAAGGACCTGCTAGCCGTGTTCGGTGGTGAACGCGAGATCGTGTTCGCGCGCGAGATCACCAAACTGTTCGAGAGCATCCATCGTTGCAAATTGATTGAAGCGCTGGATTGGCTGAACAGCGACCCCAACAACCTGCGTGGAGAGTTCGTGGTGTTGGTCTCTGCCGCCACACCCAATGAGGGATTGGATGTGGCGACGGAGAAGACCTTGTCTCTGCTGCTGGAAGAACTGCCGCTCAAACAAGCCGTGCAACTCGCGGTGAAGATCACGGGAGGCAACAAGAACGAGTTGTACGAACGGGCGCTCGCCCTCAAACAACAATAAAGGAGCGGTTGTTATTCCGCTTTCCTTTGCTAAACTGCGCCTCCACCGTTGAACGTTCAAAAGGTTCAAAGACATCATGCTGAACAAACTCATCTCACTTTCTTTGCTGGCGCTGTTGAGCGCATGCGGTGCAGGCGACAAACCTGCCGCTCCGGCGGCGGCACCTGCTGCTTCTGCCCCACCTCCACCTGAAGTCGAAGTCATCACAGTCGCTGCAGGCAATGCTACGTTCACGCAAGACCTGCCGGGACGCGTACAAGCTTTTCGCACGGCTCAAGTGCGTGCCCGTGTAGATGGTGTCGTCGAAGCGCGCTTATTTAAAGAAGGCAGCGATGTGAAAGCAAACTCACCGTTGTTCCGCATCGATGCGAAGAGCTATCAGGCTACTGCCGATGCCGCTAAAGCAGATGCAGCATTCACGAAAGAGACCGTGGAACGTTACAAGCGCTTGCGCGAGATCAACGGCATCAGCCAGCAAGACCTCGACATCGCTCAGAACAAAGCCCAGCAGGCTGCTGCCACCCTCGTCAAAGCGGAAGAGGACTTAGCGCACGCCAATGTGCCTGCCCCGCTTTCCGGATACATCGGGCGCGCCCAAGTCACCGAGGGCGCATTGGTCAGCAAGAGTGGCGCGACACTACTCGCCACCATCGAGCAACTCGATCCTGTCTATGTGAACTTCACCCAGTCCAGTGATGAGTTGTCGCGCTTGCGTCGTGCCGTCGCCACAGGACTACTGAAACGCGTAGACACCGCTAAAGTAGAGTTGTTATTGGAGGACGGCAGCGTCTATCCAACACCCGGCAAACTCTCTTTCAGCGATCTCGCCGTTGATCCTTCCACGGGTTCGGTGTCACTGCGTGCTGAGTTCCCCAATGCGAAACACGACCTGTTGCCCGGTATGTTCGTGCGCATCCGCTTCCCACAAGCGATCGCAGAAAATGTAATCCGCGTTCCACAACGTGTCGTGCAGTCCAATGCCTCTGGACAATTCGTGATGGTCGTAGGAGCCGATGGCAAAGTCTCGCCCCAACCTGTCGTAACGGGCAGCATGGCTTCAACCGACTTCGTCATCCTCAGTGGACTCAAAGGCGGCGAACAAGTCATCGTGAACGGTTTGCAGAAAGCGCGACCCGGCACGGTAGTGAAAGCGGTGCCCATCGTCGAGACGATGAAGTTGGACAAGCAACTCACCGCTCCCACAGCTACCAAGTAACGCGCCATGATCGCTAAATTCTTCATCGACCGCCCCATCTTCGCGTGGGTCATCGCCCTCGTCATTCTGCTTGCTGGTGTGCTTGCCTTGCGCGGTCTGCCCATCGCTCAGTATCCAGCCGTCGCGCCACCTGCCCTCTCCGTCTCCATCACTTATCCTGGTGCCTCTGCACAGGTGATCGAAGAGACTGTGGTCGCGCTGATCGAGCAGGAGATGAACGGCATCGAGAATCTGCTCTACATGGAGTCTGCCGCCGAATTGGGCAGAGGCACCATCACGCTGACTTTTGAAGCAGGCACCAATCTCGACCTGGCTTCGGTCGAGACGCAGAACCGCGCAAAACGCGCAGAGATCCGTTTGCCAGAAGAAGTGCGGCGCATGGGCATCGCCGTGGCAAAGTCGGCACGCAACTATGTGATGATCGTTTCGCTGATCTCGCCCGACAAGAGTTATGACAATGTAGCCTTGGGTAGTTATGCCGCAGCCAATGTGCTGGACAGCATCCGCCGT
>JAVBYP010000082.1 GCA_030823965.1 Sideroxydans sp. | reverse complement strand
GCCATCGGGCTATTGGGCTTATCCAAAAAGCAGTAGGTGATACAGCTATAATGTCGCTCTGATCTATCGTTCGACCTGCCATGCGCTCACATTCATCCCATTCTTCCGCTACACCTACGCGTACCGATTGGAAAGTCATCCGTAGCTTGGTCCCTTACCTGCTTGAGTTCAAGTGGCGGGTGACCTTCGTCATCATCTTGTTGGTCGCCTCCAAGCTAGCCAACGTGGTCGTGCCGTTGGCACTGAAAGAGATCGTGGATGCGATGAGCAAGCCGCAAGCGATGCTGGCGATCCCGGTGTTCCTCATTGCGGGCTATGGTTTGCTGCGTTTGTTCAGCACGCTGTTCGGTGAGTTGCGCGATGCACTGTTCGCCAAGGTGACGCAACGCGCCATCCGTCGTGTCGCACTGCAAGTATTCGAACATCTGCACAGTCTGAGCCTGCGATTCCACTTGGAGCGCCAGACGGGAGGAGTATCACGCGATATAGAGCGTGGTACGCGCGGCATCAGTTTCTTGCTCACTTTTTTGCTGTTCAACATCTTGCCGACTTTGCTTGAGATCGGCTTGGTGGCGGCCATCCTGTTCGTCAAATACAACCCGTGGTTCGCCATCATCACGTTTGCCACCTTGGTGCTCTATATCGCCTTCACACTGATCATCACCGAGTGGCGCATGGTGTTCCGCCGCACCATGAACGATAAGGACTCAAAAGCGAACACACGCGCCATCGACAGCCTCATCAACTACGAGACCGTGAAGTATTTCGGCAACGAGAAGTATGAAGTGTCTCGCTACGACGAACAGATGAAGGATTGGGAGACCTCTGCGGTCAAGAACCAGACTTCGCTGGCTGCGCTCAACGCAGGGCAGAGCATCATCATTGCGGTCGGTGTCACCTTGCTCATGCTATTGGCGGCGGACGAGGTGGTGAAGGGCAATATGACCGTCGGCGACTTGGTGTTGGTCAACGTGTTCATGCTGCAACTCTATATGCCGCTGCATTTCTTGGGCTTCGTCTATCGTGAGATCAAGAACGCACTGGCGGATATGGAAAAGATGTTCAGGTTGTTGGACGCGAACCGTGAGATCGAAGATGCACCGAATGCACCTGCGTTGGAATTGGATAGAGCTATGGTTCGCTTTGAGGATGTAGCTTTCTCTTATGACCCATCACGCCAGATATTGCACGGCGTGGACTTTGAGATCCCGAGCGGTCATACAGTCGCGGTTGTGGGGTCGAGTGGAGCAGGTAAGTCCACGCTGTCCCGCCTGCTGTTCCGATTCTATGATGTCGACTCAGGCTGTATCTCCATCGATGGTCAGGATATTCGCAACGTGACGCAGAGTAGTCTGCGCGCAAGCATAGGCATCGTGCCGCAGGATACCGTGCTGTTCAACGACACCATCTACTACAACATCGCTTACGGAAATCCCAATGCAAGTCGCGATGAGGTCATCCGTGCCGCCCAATCGGCGCATATCCATCACTTCATCGAATCGTTACCGCAGGGATACGACAGCATGGTGGGTGAACGTGGATTGAAACTTTCGGGTGGGGAGAAGCAGCGTGTGGCGATCGCGCGTGCCATCTTGAAGAATCCAGCCATCCTCATTTTTGACGAGGCGACTTCGGCCTTGGATTCCAAGTCTGAGAAAGCCATCCAAGACGAATTGCGTAGCATCGCGCAGAACCGCACTACACTGGTCATCGCACATCGTTTGTCCACTGTGGTGGACGCGCATCAGATACTCGTTATGGATAAAGGTCGCATCATCGAGCGTGGTACGCATCGTGAATTGTTGTCCCAACAAGGGGTGTATGCGCAGATGTGGGCATTGCAACAGCAGGAAGAACACTAACTATCCTCAAATACTCATTGATTATTTTAGTTTTTTTGGGGTATTCTCCGCCCCGTTCCGTAGTTTTGGACAGGAGACTTCATGCGTAACACTATTTTTGCACTGATGTTGTTGAGCTATGCGCTGTCAGCGCAGGCCGCAGACCACCAACAGATCGCTGAGTTGGAGCAGGGTGATCAGCATGTTGCCTTTAAGAAGACATCTGCGCCCAGACTGAGTTCTGCCATCGCGATGATCTACGACGAGCAGACTCAACGCCCCCTATTTACCAAGAATGCCAACGATATCGTCCCTATCGCTTCCATCACCAAGCTGATGACGGCGATGGTGGTGTTGGACGCGCGTTTGCCAATGGATGAACGCATCACCATCAGTTCGTTGGATCGTGATCGTTTCAAGGGTACGCGTTCCCGTTTGCGTACCGGTATGTCATTGACTCGTGGTGAGTTGATGAAGCTGGCATTGATGTCTTCTGAGAACGTCGCTGCTGCTGCACTGGCTCGCACCTATCCTGGTGGTACACAGGTGATGTTGTCTATGATGAATGCGAAGGCACGCGAACTCGATATGCGATCCACACGCTTCGATGATGCGACCGGATTGCATAGTAGCAATGTCTCTACCGCACACGATCTGGTCAAGATGGTGAGTGCGGCGGGTGAATATAAAGAGATCGAACGTTTCAGTACTTCGACTTCTCATACGATCCAGGTCTCATCGCGTCGTTCGCTACGATTCAGCAACACCAACCCTCTGGTGAGAAGTTCATCGTGGGACATCGGTTTGAGCAAGACGGGCTACATCAGCGAAGCGGGTAAGTGTCTGGTGATGCAGGCAAAGATATCCAATCGCCCAGTGGTCATCGTGTTGCTGGACTCATGGGGACGCCATACACGTGTAGGTGATGCGAATCGCATCAAGCGTTGGATGGAAGGAACACCAGAACCAACAAGGAAAGCCCGCCGTCGAATTCGACGCGGCTGATCATCAGAGAGTACGGGTTGAAGGGGGCTTCCAGCCCCCTTTTTCATTGGCGCGGTGGACGTAGTGCGATGACGACGACAGCGACGATGACGATCAGGATGATGAGCTCGATGAACATGGCGGCGAATGATGTGAAAGTGCACCTATTCTAACTTGTTGCCCCGCCAAGGGAACTCAATGCCTAAGGTACAATCCGAGCCTACACAGTGTCACTTCTAACGAACATTCTTCTTTGCCCAATAATTCAATGAGTCGTCTAGTGACAACTTGGTCTTTGCTCTGCATATTTTCTGCCGGCATTGTCACGTGCGCGGAAGCGAAGTCGGGGAGCATCCCCGCAGTCTTCCTGATCGCACCAGAAGTAGTTCGTCCTATCCTCACCCAGCATTTCGCCCTACCTGATGAATTGATGAAGACTGAAAGCGAGCGCGCCTTGTTCATGCGCCGCGCACAGCGAGAGATCCCTGAGTTGTTGATGACCGAAGGTTATTTTTCCAGCAAAGTGTCGCTACGTAAGGTGATGAATTCAGGGACACTCGAGGTCGTGGTCGAACCGGGAGAGTTGACCAAAGTCAGTACAGTCAACATCGAGTTTCGCGGAGACATCGAACAAGCGGACGGTCAACGTGCACAGCTACTGCGTAAGGAATGGTCATTGCCGCAGGGGAAAGGATTCAGTGCGGCAGCGTGGGATCGTGCCAAGTCGGACTTGCTCACTCAATTGGCGCGCAAGGAATATGCCGCAGCACGCATCGTGGATAGCGCTGCAAAAGTCGACATCCCTTCCGCCACGGCGCAGTTGAAAATCGTTCTGGATTCTGGCCCGCGCTATCGTTTTGGTGCGATGCAAGTCACGGGTTTGGAGCGTTACACGGAAGCGATGGTCACTCGCTACGCCTCGTTCAAAGAAGGTGAGCCCTATGATCGCAATCAACTGCTGATCTTTCAGACCCGCTTGCAGAACCTGTCTCAGTTCAGTTCCATCATCGTTAGTCTTGACATGCCGCCTCTTGCGGAAAAGCCGGATGGAGCAGTCATCACTGCGCCAGTGAAGGTGCAGATCGTCGAAGCGCAGTCACGCAAAGTGTCCACTGGTTTGGGCTACAGCACCAACAACGGCGCGCGCAGCGAGTTGAGCTATCTCGACAATAATTTCGTCGGTCGTGCTTGGGCCTTCAACACTGCTTTGGTGTTGGAGAACAATCGTCAGACGTTATCGGCGGGTGTCGACACTTTGCCTGATCCTCAGGGATATCGTTTGCAATGGCTGGCCAGTGGCGAGCGCACCACCATCCAAGGTTTGGAGACGCTACGTGATAAGTTCGGCGTGACGCGCAGTCACACCGTGTACGCAAACGAGTTCAACATCGGGTTGAACTGGCAGCAAGAACATCGCATCCCTGATGGCGGTATACGCGAGACCAATCAAGCGTTGGTGCTCGACTGGCGTTGGATGCAACGTGCCGTGGATGATCCACTGATGCCGATGTCTGGCTCTTTGACCGAATTCAGATTGGGTGGTGCGGGCAAGGCGGCCTTTTCAGATGAGGACTTCGTCAGGACATATCTGCGTCGTCAGCAATGGATACAGCTAGGTGAGAGCGACGTTATCTCCTTACGGGGCGAGACAGGCTATACCAAGTCACCCGCGCGCGTGAACATCCCGCAGGAATATCTTTTCCGTGTCGGTGGTACGCAGACGGTGCGAGGCTTTGCCTATCAAAGTCTGGGTGTGCATGAAGGCGATGCCGTGGTCGGTGGTCGAGCGATGGTCGCTGCGAGTGCGGAATACACACATTGGTTCTCTTCGCTGGGGTTGGCCGCCTTCGCGGATGCGGGCGATGCGGCAGATAGAATCGAAGCGCTGAATCCGGTGATAGGTTATGGATTTGGCGCGCGTTGGCGCAGTCCAATCGGACCCTTGGCGTTCGATGTGGCGCGCAGCAAGAAGGTATCAGCCCTTTTCTATCACTTCTCTATCGCGGTGGCTTTCTGATGGCGAAAGAGAGTTCCATCCTATCCTTGCGTAGCAAGATCATTCTCGGTTTGCTCACGCCGTGCTTTCTAGTTGCAGGAGTGGGCTACTACTTGCTCGGTACCACCTCTGGTATGACATGGATGGCGGGAATCATGGATAGGCAAACGCAGGGTGCGTTCAAGGTGGGAGGGCTGACGGGTTCTCTGTTCGGTGGATTCACGGCGCAGCATCTCGCTTTTAATTCTGAGGCGCAACGTATCGATGCGAGTGGTGTGGAGGTGGATTGGCAACCACGCGCGTTGTTGAGCCAAGAGTTGCATCTGTTGCGGGTGAGTGTGCAGCGGCTAGACCTGCATGCGGAGCAGGTCACTGCGACAGCGACAGAGCCCACCCTGCCAGCATCGTTGCAATTGCCTCTAGATGTGACGGCGGCAAAGATCCATGTGGGTGAATTCCGCTGGTTCGCTGCGGGTTCGACACAGCCTGATTTCGTGGTGAGTGGGGTGGATGCCAGCTTCAATAGTGACCATCAGCAACATCACCTGCAAGTATTGAATGCACATCTACCCTTTGGAGAGATGGCAGGGGATGTGACGTTGGCGAGTGCCAGTCCATTTGCAGTGAGTTCGCAAATCACTTTGAATACCACCACACCCAGAGATGAGAAACTCAAGGTGCAGGCAGATGTACAGGGCCAATTGCGTAGCCTGGATATCAAACTTAGAACCGATGGCGCGGGCGCTAGCGCGGATGGAACGATATTGCTTTTTCCCTTCGACGAGGTGCCTTTGCAACGCATCCAGATGCAGTTCAAAGGTGTGGATGTGTCACGTTTGTTAGAGAAGGCGCCGCAGACGCGTCTATCTGGTCGTCTCGATGCGAGATGTCTTAAAGGCGATCGTTTAGAAGGCGACGTGCGACTGCACAACGACTTGGCTGGAACTTTGGATAAGAATGGTATCCCCATCGTCGATGCGCGAGCACACCTGAAGGTATCTGCCGAGCATTGGCAGATCACGGGGCTTGAAGCTAAGACATTGCTTGAAGGTGAACTTTCCGGTGATCTAGATTGGGATGAAAAAAGACAGTCGGGTGATGCGCAACTGACCTTGCGCGAAGTCGACATGCAGGCATTGCATAGTCGCTTACCTTCGCGCCGCATGAACGGCAAGGTCGCACTAGATGGCGCAGGTAAGTCACAGCATGCTGTGTTGGCACTGACCGATGGTGAGTCGAAACTCACGGGGGATCTGACTCGACAAGGAAAGCTGGTCACTTTGCACAGCCTGCGTCTGATACGTGGTGAGACGAGCGTCGAGGGTCACGGTCAGCTCGCGCTCGATAAGAGTCAAAAGTTCAATTTCACTAGCCAAGTGCACAAGATGAACCTGGCTGAATTCACTGCGATGCCAGCAACTGATCTGAATGCCGAGTTGACGATCAGGGGAGAACTATTACCTGAACCTACTGCCGAGATGCGCTTCGCGCTGTCCAACAGCCAATTTGCCGGATATGAGATCGGTGGAGCAGGTTGGGCGGCGATCATCAACGGCAAACATGGCAAAGGTGAGTTGGCGTTCCATCTTGGCGACAATCGACTTTCGGTGAAAGGGAGCTATGGTCTAGGCGCAGACGAATTGCGCTTCGATCTCGCCGCTTCCGATCTGTCACAGGTGGAGGCGAATCTGGGTGGCCAATTGAACGGGCGAGCCGCACTCACTGGGAGCATCGGTGAGCCCCTATTCGACTTCTCCTTCAGCGGCAAAGAGTTGAAGTTGCCAGCAGGGCAAACGATAGCCAGTGTAGATGCCGCAGGGGATATCTCCGACCAATCGATGACACTCAATCTGGTGATGCAGGACGGCAAGGTGGGCGATGCTCTGCGTTTCCCCGAGGTGAGTATCGAACTACAAGGTGCACCTGCAGATCACAGCGTCAAGCTACGTGCCAAGGTGGAGCAGGGTGTACAGGTGCGAGAAGAATTGCAACTGCAAGCACAGGGTGGTTTGAGCGGCTTTGAGGACGGATGGCGGGCAACTCGCTGGCAAGGCTCGCTCGATGAATTCATCGGTCTAGGCACCGTACCTTTGAGATTGCTCGGCACCACTGCGTTGACGCTGGGGGCTGAGAATGCGGAGTTGGGTGTCGCTGACATCACATTAGGCGGCGGCCGCACACATCTGGAAACCACACGTTGGACACCTGCGTATTGGCAAAGTATCGGTAGCTTCAGTGGCTTGGGTGTCCGCGCAGTGAACGTGGAGGCTATTCCACCTGCTATGGATAGCTTGGGTACTTTGCGTTTCGGTGGTTCATGGGATGTTAAGAAAGATACGCATTGGAACGCGGGTCTACAAGTGCAGCGCGAGAGTGGCGACTGGGTGGTCGATGCTAAGACGGGCGCCCTTTTCGGATTGAGTGATCTGCGTATGTCTGGACAAATCGCCAACGACCAAATACGAACCGAGTTTGTCGCCAGTGGCGAGAAGTTGGGTGATATGAAAGTGAGTGCCAGTGTGCCCCTCACCAATGATGGTGTGAATTGGGCTGTGGCTCCTGATGCGCCGCTGACAGGCCATCTATATCTTGATTCCAATGATCTGTCATGGCTAGGGCCGACCTTGGATAGCAACTTCCAAAGTGGCGGCAGATTGAAGCTGGACGCCGATCTGGTAGGTGATATGCATACGCCGCGACTGCGCGGCATGGTGCAAGGTGATGGATTGAGTTTCGGCATGCTCGATCAGGGCGTCAGGCTTGAGAACGGGCAGTTGAAAGCACGCTTCGAGCAAGATCTCGTGCATCTGGATCTCTTCGATTTCGATTCACCCTACCTTGCTCGCCCTCAAGACAAATTGCTGGGTGATTTCAAACTGAGTCGCAGCGCAGGTAAATTGAGTGCGAGTGGCATGCTCGACCTCAATGGTGACTCGGGAGGTGTACAGATCACCGCGCAACAGTTCCCTTTGTTGCAACGGGCTGACCGTTGGGTCGTCGCCTCGGGGACGGGGCATGCCAAATTCTCGGGCAAGACGCTCGTCTTGGATGGTGCTATCCGTGCCGATGCGGGGCTCATCGATCAACCTGTGAGCGATCGTCCTCAGCTTGATGAAGATGTGCAGATAGTCGGACAGCAAGTGGATGAGAGCGTCAAACAGCAGAACCAGGTAAGGGCTACGCTCGATCTAGGCGATAAATTCTTCATCCGAGCCTCCGGTCTTGAGGCTCGCCTCAAAGGTAATCTGGATGTGCGCGGAGAGCCGGGTGAGGCATTGAGTGTGACAGGCGTCATCGATGCGCAAGATGGCGTGTTCGAGGCTTATGGGCAGCGCTTGCAAGTCGAACGCGGGATGGTGAATTTCCAAGGTCGCATAGACGACCCAGGACTGAATATCTTGGCTTATCGAAAAGGGCTGGATGTAGAAGCTGGCGTTGAAGTGAGTGGCACGGCGCGCAAGCCCATCATCCGCCTCGTATCCAATCCGAACGTACCTGATGCCGAGAAACTCTCTTGGATCGTGCTGGGGCGTGTGCCCGATAGTAGTGGGGTCGATTCGTCACTGTTGCTGTCTGCGGCGACGAACATCTTGGGAGGGCAATCTGCCTCCAAGATCGGGCGTGCGGTCGGTGTTGATGAACTGTCGCTGAACCAGAAGGCTGGGGAAGTAGACCCAATGCTAAGTCAGGTGGTGACCGTTGGTAAGCGCCTCAATCCACGCGCCTACTTGAGCTATGAGCAAGGTCTGTCCTCGAATACCGGCATCACAAAGTTCACCTACACCCTGACCCCGCGTATCACGCTCGTGACACGTACTGGTGTCGAGGATGCCATCGACATCTTCTATTCTTTCCGCTATCGCTGATCGATCATTACGATCAGCCCCCCACCTAGCGAGTGGCAATCCCTCTAGTTGCTAGCTTTTTGCTTCGTATAATTTCGTCAATGAAGCACGCTGATCGGGTTTTACATTGATCACTGGGCGGATACTTTTCGCCATTGCTTCTGCCTCATCTAGTGTTTTGCAAAGGCCAAGTTCCAGTAGTACGCCGACAGCGACAGTACCCGTCCTGCCTTTACCGCCACCACAATGGAATGCCACTTTCTTTTTCTGGTGATATGCCGAAACGACTGCCTGAATCGCCTGCGCAAAGAGTTTATCTTCTGGCTCTGTTGCATTGTCACCGAGAGGTATTTTGACCCATGTCACAGAGGGGGCGGATGATTCGCAGTCTTGAGATTCTTCTCGCAAGTCCACCACGATCTTAACCCCTTCGTTCTCGACCATTGCAGGTACATCCTTTGCGCCGCCAAAGTAGATTCGGTCAGTGATCAGTGCTTGATATGTTTTATCTAGTGTCATGTTATTCATTCGCATTTGTTGATCTAGCGCCATAGATTCACTCATTCCACGGCAGTTTTAAGGGGAGGATGATGGTCAGCATCTGGCCTGTATCCACCCAAACCAGCTTGGTGTTGAACATGCGCATCCCTTGTGGTTAAATACCATAACATTTTAACAATCGTTTAACAATTGAAATATAAGATGATGAAACCCGATCAGGTAGTCAAAGCATTAGCGGCACTGGCGCAACCGACTCGGTTGGCTATCTACCGACTATTGGTGGCAAGCGGGCCGGAAGGATTGGCGGCAGGGCAGATCGCTGAAAAGCTGAAGGTATCACCTGCAAATATGTCCTTCCACTTCAAGACGCTCAGTCATGCAGGGTTGGTCGAGAGTAAGCAGGATGGCCGCTTCGTCTACTACGCCGCAAATTTTACGGTGATGAATGGCATGGTGGATTACCTCACCGAGAACTGTTGTGGTGGTAACGATGCTGTATGCAAGACACCCGTTAAGAAATGTTGATAACTTCAAAGGAAGAATGAAATGAGTGTTAAACAATACAACGTACTAATTCTGTGCACAGGTAACTCCGCCCGCAGCGTGTTGGGCGAAGTGCTGTTCAATGTGTTGGGTAAAGGTAAATTCAAGGCTTACAGCGCGGGCAGCAAACCTGCAGGCAAGGTCAATCCTGGTGCTATCGAGTGGTTGCAGGCACATGGCCACAGTACCGAAAGTCTGCGCAGCAAAAGCTGGGACGAGTTCGCTGCTCCAGGAGCACCTGAATTCGATTTCGTATTCACCGTTTGCGATAACGCAGCGGGCGAGGTTTGCCCAGTGTGGTACGGCGCTCCGATGACTGCGCATTGGGGTATCCCAGACCCAGCACATATCGAAGGCGACGAGGCGCGTCGTGCGGCATTCAATAAAGCAGCAGAGCAGTTGGCGCGTCGTATCGGTTTGTTCATGGCATTACCTATCGAGAAACTCGACAAACTGGCCTTGAAAGACAAGTTGAGCGAAATCGGTCGTACTAAAGATTGATTGGGGCTGCCTTGAAGAAGCTACAAATATTCGATCCAGCACTTTGTTGTAGTACCGGTGTATGTGGAACTGAAGTGGATCAAGCATTGGTGGATTTCAGCGCTGATGTGGATTGGCTCAAGCAGGTCGGTGGACACATCGAGCGTTTCAACCTCGCGCAGCAACCGATGGCCTTTGCCGACAGCGCAGTGGTCAAAGGATTCTTGGAGCGTTTTGGAGCGGAAGGTCTGCCGTTGATACTGCTCGACGGTGAGATCGCTATGGCTGGACGCTATCCGACTCGCAAAGAGTTGGCACGCTTGGCTGGTTTGTCTGAAGCCTTAGCTGCGATTGCAGTGTCGGAAGTGAAATCCGATGCATGTTGTTCGGGTAGCAAGTGTTGTTAAGTCACCCCACAAGGTAAGTCACATGAAGCTGCTCAAAGACGTTCCTCAATTCCTGTTCTTTACCGGCAAAGGTGGAGTGGGAAAGACCTCTCTCGCTTGCGCCACCGCAGTGCGATTGGCTGATGATGGGAAGCGAGTCCTTCTGGTGAGCACCGACCCCGCTTCAAACGTGGGGCAGGTGTTCGGCGTCACGATTGGCAACAGCATCACTCAAATTCCTCTGGTCGTTAATCTATCTGCATTGGAGATCGACCCGCAGGCAGCCGCGCAAGCTTATCGCGACCGCATCGTGGGACCAGTACGCGGCGTGCTTCCGGAAGCCGTCGTACGTGGCATCGAGGAACAGCTCTCTGGTGCTTGCACCAACGAGATCGCAGCATTCGATGAGTTCACCGAGTTGCTTACTGATCCGGCCATGATCGATCCTTTCGATCACATCCTCTTCGATACCGCCCCTACGGGACACACGATCCGCTTGTTGCAACTGCCGGGTGCTTGGAGTGGATTCCTAGACGACAACCCTGAAGGTGCTTCTTGTCTCGGCCCATTGTCTGGCTTGGAGAAACAACGCCAACGTTACAGCGATGCTGTCGCCGTCCTTGCCGACTCGCGTCGAACACGCTTGGTGCTAGTGGCGCGCGCGCAGCGTTCCACTTTGATAGAAGCGGCTCGCACCAGTGAAGAATTGGCTCATATCGGTTTCTCTCACCAACATCTGGTGGTGAATGGATGTATGCCTGAAAGCGAAGCGAGTGACCCTGTGGCCTCGGCCATCTTGAAGCGCGAGCAGGGTGCGCTAGCTGCCATGCCGGAAGTGTTACGCAAATTACCAACGGATATGCGAGATCTGATGCCATTCAATCTGGTGGGCGTGGATGCCTTGCGCGCGCTACTTGACGATGCGACTATCAAGTTGCCCGATGCTGTCCAGCATCGAACAGAGGAACTGCCACAACTATCAAGTTTGATCGATGAGATCGAGAAAGCTGGACATGGCTTGATCATGTTGATGGGCAAAGGCGGTGTAGGTAAAACCACGATGGCCGCAGCGATCGCTGTCGAATTGGCCGCACGTGGCCACGCAGTACAACTCACCACTTCCGATCCTGCCGCGCATCTGGCAGACACCTTGCGGGGTGATACGGCGAATCTCACCTTGAGTCGCATCGATCCTGTTGCTGAGACCGAGCGTTATCGTCAGCACGTACTCGAAACCAAAGGCAAGAATCTGGATGCACAAGGTCGCGCCTTGTTGGAAGAGGATCTACGCTCTCCGTGTACTGAAGAGATCGCTGTATTCCAAGCCTTCTCGCGTGCCATACGAGAAGCGAATCACGCGTTTGTGGTAATGGATACCGCCCCCACAGGACATACCTTATTGCTACTGGATGCGACAGGTGCATACCACCGTGAAGTCGCGCGCAACATGAAAGACAGCACGCGTTTCACCACACCGATGATGCAACTCCAAAATCAGGAACACACGCGGATCCTCATCGTGACGCTGGCTGAAACCACACCCGTATTGGAGGCCGCGAATCTGCAAGAAGATCTGCGCCGTGCGGGTATCGAACCGTGGGCATGGATCGTCAACCAAAGTCTTGCAGCAGCACATCCTGCTTCTCGACTTTTGGCGTTGAGAGCTGAGCAGGAATGGAAACAACTCGAATCAGTCCGGCAGGAATATGCGAGCCGCATCGCGGTCGTGCCTGTGCAGACTGAAGAGCCTGTTGGTATCGATGCTTTGCGAACACTAGCTGAAACAGACTGAATCAAACTTAGGAATAATCATGAGCATCTTTGAACGTTACCTCACCCTCTGGGTATTTCTCTGCATCATCGTAGGCGTGGTGTTAGGGCAGGCCATCCCCGCACCTTTCCATTGGCTCGGTACCTTGGAGGTCGCCAAGGTCAACATCCCGGTCGGCTTGCTGATCTGGGTGATGATCATCCCCATGTTGTTGCGCATCGACTTCGGTGCGCTGCATGAAGTGAAAAAACATTGGCGCGGTATCGGTGTCACCTTGTTCATCAACTGGGCGGTCAAACCGTTCTCGATGGCGCTACTAGGGTGGTTGTTCATTCGCCACCTGTTCGCCCCGTATCTGCCCGCTGAACAACTCGACAGCTACATCGCTGGCTTGATCTTGCTCGCGGCAGCACCCTGTACTGCGATGGTCTTCGTATGGAGCAGGTTAGTGAATGGAGAGCCTTTGTTCACCTTGAGCCAAGTCGCACTCAATGATGCCATCATGGTGTTCGCTTTCGCACCGTTGGTGGCCTTGTTGCTCGGCATGTCTGCCATCATCGTGCCGTGGGACACCTTGCTGGTGTCTGTGCTGCTCTACATCGTGTTGCCTGTCTTCATTGCGCAAGCTTGGCGCAAATGGTTGCTGTCTCGTGGTGAACAAACGTTACACACCACACTGGAGAAATTAGGCCCTATCTCTATCTCCGCACTGTTGTTGACCTTGGTGTTGTTGTTCGCCTTTCAAGGTAAAGCCATCGTTGAGCAGCCACTCATCATCCTGATGTTGGCCGTGCCCATCACCATCCAGGTCTACTTCACCTCGGGGTTGGCCTACTGGTTGAACCGTCGGGTGGGGGAGGCGCATTGCGTGGCTGGCCCTTCAGCCTTGATCGGCGCATCCAACTTCTTCGAGTTGGCGGTCGCGGCTGCCATCAGCTTGTTTGGATTCGAATCAGGTGCTGCACTAGCGACGGTGGTGGGTGTGTTGATCGAAGTGCCCGTGATGTTGAGTGTGGTGTATCTGGTGAAACGGAGTCAGGGGTGGTATCAATCTGAACGCTGATATCGCTAAGGGATTTTCCTGAGTCCTCAATGTATGGCGTGCAAATGAAGGTGAACTGCACGGCCATCTGATCCATCGCAGGTGCTGGTGGCAGACGTTCCAGAGTCAGTGATGCGTGCGCCGCTGCTGTCGGTCCTTCCTTGCCAGCCACACATGCAGCGGCAGCACCAACACCAGCGCAACGCCCAGCACCTGATGCAACATGCTGATCGCATCGCGCCAGTCCTCGTGCGGCGGGTAGTACAGCGTCAGTCCGCTGCCCGCGAGTAACAACAACACTGCCGACATCGCCAGCCCGCTCGCGCGGTTGCGCTGCGCGCGCCAGTTGCCTTGTTGATGAAGCGCATATAAACGGCCCACTATCCACAGCAGCACATAAGCCGCCACGCCGTGCAGCACCAGCACGCGGTGTCGCCATGCGCGCAGCGGGTCGCTGTAGTCCTCGGTATCCAGATTCCAGCCGATCACGATCCACAGTACACCGCTCAGTGCGACGAGCCCGCAGGCGGCTAGTACCTTCCTGCGCGCTGACGGACCGAGATGCATGCCCCATGCACTCATGGTTTTTCTCCTTTGTTCACTTGCCGATCGAACAGCAAGGCGAGCCGAGTCAAGCGGCTCAGCGCGCGCACCGAGAGTGTCGCGCCGGAGATGCCGTCGATGTGGCGATCCAGTCTTTGTCCTTCAGCCAGCTTCGCGCCGGCGAACTGCGCGGTGAATGCAGGACTCTTCACCTCCCAGCCGCGGCTTTCGCGATACACCAGCACCTTAACGCGTTCCACCGCGCCGTTGTTGATCGCGACGCCGACCGTGATTGGCA
>JAVBYP010000106.1 GCA_030823965.1 Sideroxydans sp. | reverse complement strand
CCAAAATCTATCCGAAAGGGCGGGAATGCTACCTTAAACCGGGGGGGGAGGGCAACCAGCTAGGGACTTAAATCTCTTCTACGGCGAAAATACGTCTATGTTCGCGGATAGCGTAACGGTCGGTCATCCCCGCGATGTAGTCTGATATCAGCCTTGCTTTGGACTGTTCCGATTGCGGAATGAACTGCGGCGGGAGTAAGCGAGAATCCTCCATGAAGGCCTGAAACAGGTCACTGATGATGCGCCGCGCCTTTGCGCTCATGCGCATCACACGGTAGTGTCGATACAGATGAGTCCGCAGCACCGCCTTCAATTCGCGGTTCTTTTCATACATCTCAGGACTGAACGCCACCAATGGTGGCGCAGCACGCACATCCTCAAGGGATTTTGGTGAATTGCGCTTGATATTGGCTTCCGTCTGTTCTATAAGGTCAGTTACCAATGCGTTGATCATGCGACGCACGGTCTCGTGCACCACACGCCGCTCTGCCAGATTGGGGAATGCCTTGCGCACTTCATTGAGATGCTCTGAGAATAAGCGCACTGACGAAAGCTGGTCTAAAGTAAGTAGGCCTGAACGCAGGCCATCGTCGACATCGTGATTGTTGTAAGCGATCTCATCCGCCAGATTGGCTAGTTGAGCTTCGAGTGATGGGCGCTGATCATTCAGGAACCTTTCTCCCACTTCTCCCAGCTCGGCAGCATTACTTGGCGAGCAATGTTTAAGGATGCCTTCGCGCGTCTCAAAGCATAGGTTCAGCCCATCGAACGCGGCATATTTTTCTTCCAATACATCGACGACGCGCAGAGACTGTAGATTATGTTCGAAACCACCATGTTCTTTCATACATTCGTTCAAAGCTTCTTGCCCTGCATGTCCGAACGGTGTGTGCCCAAGATCGTGCGCAAGTGATATCGCTTCGACCAGATCCTCATTCAAACCAAGTCGCCTAGCGATTGAGCGTCCTATTTGAGCGACCTCGATACTGTGTGTGAGGCGTGTCCGAAAGAGATCACCTTCATGATTGACGAAGACCTGCGTCTTGTATTCAAGACGGCGAAAAGCTGCAGAGTGGATGATCCTATCGCGATCACGCTGGAACTCACTGCGACCAGTCGGCGCAGACTCATTTATCCGCCTGCCACGCAGGCTGGCGCGGACAGCATAGGGCGCTAATGATTCTTCAGCCACTGCAAGCCTCTAAGGTTTGCTCCAATACGGCCTGCGGTACATCACCCGTCATGACCGCATTTCCTAGCGACCTCAAAAGTACGAAGCGTATCTTTCCGTCAGCCACCTTCTTATCCAAGCCCATCAACTGCATGTACTTTTCCGCCCCTAGTTTAGGACCAACCGTTGGCAATCCTGCACGTTCGAATAGCTTTCTCACGCGCACAACATCATCTGTGCTCAACCAACCCAGTCGATGCGACAGGTCTGTCGCCATGATCGTTCCTGCAGCGACTGCTTCTCCATGCAACCATGCGCCATAGCCCATGCCATTCTCGATCGCATGCCCAAATGTATGACCAAGATTCAGCAACGCACGTTCCCCGCTTTCACGTTCGTCGGCACCAACGACTTCAGCTTTGTTCTGGCAACTTCTAGCGATGGCGTATCCCAATGCTTCCTTATCACGGGCGAGCAATTTCTCGATATTCGCTTCTATCCACTCCAAAAACAGTAGGTCACGTATCAGTCCGTACTTGATGACTTCTGCTACACCCGCGCGCAACTCTTTATCGGGCAAGGTATCCAATGTGGTCACATCAGCAAGCACGACCAAAGGCTGATAGAACGCACCGATCATGTTCTTTCCCAAGGGATGGTTGATGCCTGTCTTGCCCCCCACAGATGAATCGACTTGCGATAGAAGTGTCGTCGGAATCTGAATAAATGGCACTCCACGCAGATAACTTGCGGCAGCGAACCCCGTCATGTCACCGATCACACCTCCACCCAGCGCAATGATAGGCGTGCTCCGTTCGCAATGTGAACGTAAAAGTGCATCATAGATCACATTCATCGATTCACTATTTTTGTATTGCTCTCCGTCCGGCAGGATGATGCTCTCGACTTGTATCTGGTGCTGGTTCAATCCCTCCGTCAACCGCTGCAAATAGAGCGGCGCGACCGTCGTATTACTGACGACGACTGCACGTTTGCGTGGCAGATAAGGAAGTAGCAGTTCGGGCTTGTTCAGCAAATCATTGCCGATATGTATCGGGTAACTACGTTCAGCCAAGCCTACACTAAGCGTCTTCATTGATTCATCATCTCCAGATTGGGAAAGTGCATGTAGTTCGTAGAGCCTTTGTTGCAGACGTTGCAGTAGGACGTGGACACTCTGCTTGCCAGTGTGCATCACGATGTCTGCTATCTCGGCGTAGAGTGGATCTCGCTGCTCGAACAGTTCCTGCAATTTTGCGCGTGGATCTGCGGTTTGCAACAAAGGTCTGTTGGTATCATGGCGTGTACGTTGCCATAGATCATGCACGCTACTTTTTAGATAAACGACAGTTCCACTAGCCTTGAGCACTTTGCGATTTTGGGAACTGAGGATCGCCCCTCCTCCCGTCGCAAGTACAAGATCGCTTCGCTCAGAGAGGTCTTCCAAAACGGCAGATTCTCTTTGCCGAAAACCCGCCTCGCCTTCGACATCAAAGATGTGCGGGATAGTGACTCCCGTGCGGCGCTGTATCTCCTCATCGCTATCGATGAAGGTCTTGCCTAGTTGCTTAGCCAGCAACCTACCTACGGTCGTTTTGCCGGAGCCCATCATCCCGATCAAGATGACATTGCCTATATTGGCGTTATGTGGAGTCGTATCGCTCATGCTGAGAATTGTAGCTGGAATTCTTTTCGGACTCTGCAAAACAAAAGCCCGGCTCACGCCGGGCTCCCTAACTTCGTACAGCTATATCAATTTGAACCCAAGGTATCCTTCAGAATCTTCGGTGTGATGAAGACCAGCAATTCTTTCTTGCTCTTCACTTGTGTGTTCTGCTTGAACAACCACCCCATCACAGGGATATCGCTCAATCCAGGAACAGCGGAAGTCGAATCGGATTCATCTTGGGTATACACGCCACCAATCACTACCGTACCACCATTCTCAACCAACACTTGGGTATCGACCTTCTTAGTGTTGATACTTGGTACACCAGCATAGATGTTACCCACAGAATCTTGAGTGACCGCAACCTTCATGGTCACGCTATCTTCTGGCGTGATTTGTGGAGTCACAACCAAACTTAACACAGCCTTTTTAAAGGCGACGTTAGCCGCACCACTACTGCTTGCTTGCAGATACGGAACCTCAACACCCGACTCAATAGTGGCTGGTGTCTTATCGCCAGTCACCACACGGGGACTCGCGATGTTCTTCGTGGTACCGTCAATTGCAGAGGCGTTCAATTCAAGCGTCAGCGTCTTGGTCGCAGCAGCATTGAACAAGGTCATCGTCAATCCACCCAAGCCTGATGCTGCTCCTGGTAAATTCACGTTCGCATTAGCAGTCCCTCGACTTCCGCCGATGGCGATACCTCCTTGTGCTTGTGTTGGGCCTGTATATCCCAATCTCCCGCCTAAGGTGTGGTTGAAAGTTTCACCTGCCTCGACAAAACGCGCCTCGATCAAGACTTGACGCACAGGGACGTCAACCAATTTGATCAGCTTCCTGACCTCCTCTAAACTAGTCGGCACATCTTTGACAAAAAGTATGTTGGTTCTCAAATCGAAGGTTGCGCTACCTCGCTTGGACAATATCTTCTGCTTATCATCGGAGATAAGCTTCACGATGTCCGCCGCCTTTGCGTAAGACAAGGCATAGTTCTCAGTTCGCAGCGGCTCAAGCTCTGTGATCTCTTGACGAGATGAGAAATCGATCTTTTCCTTTGCCGCAATCTCTTCACGTGGCGCTACTTGGATCACGTTCCCATTTTTGCGCATGTCTAGGCCACGACTTTGCAAGATGATGTCAAACGCTTGATCCCAAGGTACATCCTTCAAACGTAGCGTCAAACTGCCCGATACCGTATCGCTGATCACCATATTCAACCCAGTAAAATCGGCGATGACGCTCAAGGCCTCACGCGTCGAGATACTCTGGAAATTGAGTGTGAGCTTCTCACCTGAATATCCAGGCACATTACCCTTTACCAATTTATTTGGGTCTTCAATAACCGCTTTGACTTCGATGATGAATTTGTTGTCTGTCTGATATGCCGCGTATTCCCACAAACCTTTTGGCTCGATAGACAAGCGAGCATTCCCACCTTGCACGAAGGCATCGACTAACTGAACCGGAGTTGCAAAATCCGACACATCCAATTTGCGCTGAAGATTGCGAGGGAGCGACGTGCGTTGGAAGTCCACAACGAGCGCCTTTCCTTGCTGCTTGATATCAATCCCGATATCAGCATCGGAAAGATCGATTTGGATACGCCCTTCCCCATTCTTTCCTCGACGGAAATCAACATCGCGCAAACTGTGCTTTTGCTGCCCTGCAGATGCATCAGCAAAATGCGTTGTGGCCACTGGCTCAGAACTACCACCCATTCCCTTGGGCTGAAACGTTATAAGTACGTCATTACCCTCGATGCGTGTGTCGTAACTTACCATCTGTACCAAATTGACCACCAATCGTGTGCGACTACCCGCCTGCACGATGTTCGCACTACGCAAATCTCCGTTACCGAATTCCTGCACAGATTTGCCCAAACCATTTGCAGTTGCAGGGAAATCGAAAGCGATCCGTGGTGGTGTATTTATGGTAAAGGCTGCTGGCTGAGCTGCGGGCGCTGACTTGAGACTGACCTTCAGCACTACTTTCCCACCTGCATCTCCAGTTGCACTGATCGACTGAATGGCATTGATTTCGCCATCAGGATTAGCCACATCTTGAGCTTGTGCATTGAATGAGAATACAACAAGCATGGCCACAGCTAATCGAATGAAGCTCGGAACTGACTTATTAAAATATTTCATGTTGTTACTCCTAATCACTCGACTAATTGCAGGCTACTTTCACGCTCAGTCCAATCACCCGCGCTGTCCTGAACCATTTCCTTGATCTTCATCTCGGTTTCAGACACTGAGAGTATCTGCCCAAAATTGAGTCCGATATAGTTTCCTGCCTTGACTCGATATATCTTGCCTTCAGAAGACCTAATGACCGCGTGTCCTACGTTGCGTTGGTGCAGATAACCAACCATTTTCAAACTTTCCAGCGGATAGTCTTCTAGCTCTTCTTTAGGTCTATCTAAGTCAGGCTGATTCTGCCCTGCCCTGTTAGGATTTCTAGCATCCTGCTTGCGCGGCTTGAATGGATCAGGCAAGGAAGTCGAATTGTCGTAGGCAAACGGTTCGTATGGCTTGATATCTGGGGGGGGCTCTACCTTCCCTCGCATATCCGCTCCTGCATTGTTCACGAAATCACGCAGGTCTTGAAATTCCTCGCCACCGCAGCCGGTCAAAGTTACCGCTAGCATCGCCGCCACATAAAAGGCTCTCATTTTTTTGCCCCCGCTGGTTTAGCTTTTTTCTGGGCGGCCAACTCACTTTCGTCAAGGTAGCGATATGTCTTTGCAGTCGCATCCATTGAGAGCCCTCCAGCCGACGGAGAGATACTTATGTCGTTCAGCGTGACGATACGGGGTAACAAGGAGATGTCACTGGCAAAATTCCCTAAGTCATCATAGTTACCACTGACCTTGATCGAGATTGGCTGTTCCGTAAAAACACCCGTAGCGACTTCGTTGCCAGGGCGGAATAAATCGAATTGTAGACCGCGCCCCAAGCCAGCTTGGTTGATGTCGGTCAACAAAGCATCCATCTCCGATTTGCTAGGCAATTGTTTGAGCAAAGCGCCAAAAGACTGCTGGGTATCTATCAATTGTTTTTTGATGATATCCAGATTGATCGCTTCTTTCTTCTTAGCCAAGAAAGCCTCTCTCAACTGCTGCTCCTCTTGTTTGGCTTGCTTCAATCCTTCGTATTGATCCTGCCAGTCAAAGAAGGCACCCATTGCCACTACAGCGAACAGCATCGCCGCAAAGGAGGCTAACTTCACCAACCAAGGCCAAGCCCCAGGCTTCTTGGGATCGATGTTTTTTAATTCTTCTAAGAAATTCATATGTTCCCCTAATTCTTTCCAACAGCCTTGGCTGGTGCTTGATTAGTAGGTGCGGCCATCTTTGTCAGATTGAAATTCAGCGAGAACTCACTGACCCTGCCGCCACCTACATTGGCAGCATGGATCTCAACTAGCGTAGGTGAGTCCAGCCAAGGAGAATCTTCCACAGAGCGCATAAGCGTTGAGATTCGCGCATTCGATTGCGCATATCCGATCAGAGCTATCTTATATCCAGACTGTTTTATACTTCTGATATAGACGCCATCCGGCAAGATACGCAACAGCTGATCCAATAGATGCACCACATCCGATCTAGTGGATTGCAGATTCTCAACCACGTTCTTTCTTGCTAGCAGCGACTGCGTCTGCTCACGCAACTTCTTGATCTCTGCGATCTGCTTATCAAGCACAGCGATTTCTTGTTTCAAATAGGCATTTCGACGATTTTGATAGTCGATTTGAGAGCTTATGGCAACGTGCACTAAAGCTACGATCAACGCACCAATCACCAAAGAGATCGCACTCAATACGATGAACTGCAGTTGTTTTGCGCGGCGCTTCTCGGCGCGATGGGGTAATAAGTTAATGCGTATCATGATGGGTCGAACCTCCGCATCGCCAATCCACAAGCAATCATCAGGGCAGGCGCATCCGTCTGCAATTGACGCGGCTTGATTCGACTAGATAGGGTCATCAACTCGAATGGGTTTGCCACAAGCGTGCTGACTTGGGTTCGAGTGGCCACCGCCTCATCCAACCCAGCAAGCGCCGCGCAACCACCAGCCAAAACGACATAGTTGACTTCGTTATACTGGGTAGAGGTGAAAAAGAACTGCAAAGCTCGCGCGACTTCCATCGCGACACTTTCGCGAAAGGGAGTCAAAACATCACTTTCGTAATTTTCTGGCAATCCGCCATTTTTCTTGGCAGACTCAGCTTCTTCAACAGACAAGCCGAATGCACTCTGAATCTGCTGTGTCAGTTGAGCGCCACCGATCTGCTGATCTCGTGCGTAGACCGACTGACCGTTCCTAAGCACATTGACGTTCATCACATTAGCGCCGATATCAACCACTGCAACACACTGGTCTTCAGCACCACCCGGGAGTTGCGAGCGTATCTGCTCAAAAGCGGCCTCAGCCGCATAAGGTTCTACATCCACCACGACTGCTTTCAAACCCGCTGATTGTGCCGCAGCAACACGATCTTCAACATTGGCTTTACGCGATGCCGCCAATAGGATCTCCACTTCCTCAGGATTGGTCGGCGAAGGGCCGATGACCTGAAAGTCGAGATTGACTTCTTCTAACGCAAAGGGGATGTACTGATTAGCTTCGGACTCGACTTGATACTCCAAGTCGTCTTCGCGCAAACCTGCGGGGAGCATGATTTTCTTGCTGATGACCGCTGCTGCTGGCAGAGCCAGGCTGACATTTCGAATCCGAGTACCCATGCGCTTCCAAGCTCGGCGGAGCGCTTCCGAAACTGCGTCCAAGTTGTTGATATTGCCATCACTGACCGCATCTGAAGGGAGCTCTTCGATCGCATATCGCTCAACGATATAGCCACCCTTTTTGGGAGATTCACTCAACTCTAAAAGCTTTACTGAAGTGGCACTGATATCCACCCCGATCATGGGGGGCGTCGACGTCTGCAAAAAGTCTAACGGGATGTCGAAATTTCCTTTAATCATAGGATGGTTAGCGCTTTTTCGTACAAAGTGGTTTAAATCCTAGCAATAACTCTTGTGAGTGTAAAGTTTTTTCTGCTTACCCAATTTTATGAAGCTTGGACGATATAATCCCCGTGACAGCCTTTAATTCAAATTTCTATCTATGACTTCTCGTTGGTGGTTCTATCCCGCTCTAGTTGTATTGGCGTTGCCGCTCATTCCTTTGTTGCTGCTGGTTTTCGCCGCCATTCTCACCTATCCGACTCTGCCCTCATTGGAAGCCCTCACGGACTATCGACCAAAGATGCCCTTGAGAGTATTCAGCGCTGAAGGAGTGCTGATTGGAGAATTTGGCGAAGAGCGGCGCGAATTAGTCAAGATTGAAGATGTGCCAGAACTGATGAAGAAAGCGATCTTGGCAGCAGAAGATGATCGCTTCTACGAGCACGGCGGAGTGGATTACATCGGCGTACTGCGCGCCACTTACTCGAATTTCACTTCTGGCGGAGTGCGACAAGGAGCCAGCACGATCACAATGCAAGTCGCGCGCAACTTCTTCCTTTCAAAGGAAAAGACCATGTCGCGCAAATTCAATGAGATGCTCCTCGCTTTCAAGATCGAACACAATCTGACCAAAGACGAGATTCTCCAGCTCTACATCAATCATATCTACCTTGGTCAGCGCGCCTATGGTTTTGGCGCAGCAGCCCAAGCATATTATTCCAAGCCACTCAATCAACTGAACATCTCAGAAATGGCGATGTTGGCAGGATTGCCTAAAGCGCCGGGCGCATACAATCCAGTCGTAAACCCCAAAAGGGCAAAAATTAGGCAGGAATACATCCTCAAACGCATGCTCGACCTAGGCTACATCTCGAACGAGGAGTATGCGCAGGCACAGAATGAGCCAATACAAACCAAACAGACTGCCTACCACCAAGAATTCTCAGTGAATGCCGGCTATGTCGCCGAGATGGTACGGCAAGAGCTGCACGACAGATTTCAAGAGGATATCTACACACAAGGCTACAGCGTCTACACCACGGTCCGCGCGCAAGACCAAGCAATCGCCTACGCCTCACTCCGCAAAGGTGTCATGGACTATGACCAGCGCCATGGGTATAGAGGGCCTGAGGGCTTCATCGACTTGAAGAAGAACGATACAGATGAATCACTCGAAGACGCGCTACAAGATGTCCCAAGCAATGGTGACCTGATTCCTGCCGTGGTACGTTCGGTCAGTTCAAAGAGCATGAGCGTCCTTATCAAAGGAGGAGAATCTGCTGACATCAATGGTGAGGGGCTTCGCTTTGCACAACAGATGCTGGGTGACAAACTGGCATTGAATAGACGTATCCGCAAAGGATCCCTTGTAAGGGTGAGAAAGAATGACAAGGGCACTTGGGAAGTAGCTCAGGTTCCACAGGCAGAGGCAGCCTTCGTTTCCGCTAATCCAAGAACTGGTGCTATCTACGCTTTGGTTGGAGGTTTCGATTTCAATCGCAATCAGTTCAATCACGTCACCCAAGCATGGAGACAGCCCGGCTCCAGCTTCAAGCCATTCATCTACTCTGCTGCCCTCGAAAAGGGATTCACTCCCGCCTCGGTGATCAACGACGCACCGCTAGTGGTCGACCTGATCGACACTGGCGGCGAGGCTTGGGAGCCGAAGAACTTCGATGGTGAGTTTGACGGCCCGATGCGCATGCGCCAAGGCCTGACCAAATCAAAGAATCTCGTTTCCATCCGTATCCTGCAGTCCATTGGATTGGACTACGCTCAAGATTACGTCACCAAATTCGGTTTCGAGAAAGATAAAGTGGGACCCTATCTCACGATGGCTTTGGGTGCTGTCTCAGTCACACCGATGCAAATGTTGGGAGGTTATTCGGTATTCGCTAATGGTGGATATCGGGTCACTCCGTATCTCATCCAGCGCATCGAAGATGGTCAGGGCAACATCATCAGCCAAGCTGCTCCTGTCGAAGTAGGTAAGGGGGCGGAACAGGTATTGGATGTGCGCAATGCATTCACCATGGTGAATATGATGCAGGACGTCGTAAAGCACGGTACCGCCATGCGCGCTATGTCACTAGGTCGCCAAGACCTTGCAGGCAAGACAGGGACAACTAGCGACGCGATGGATGCTTGGTTCTGTGGTTTCCATCCCGCCCTCGTCGCTGTTACTTGGGTCGGTTATGACAACCCGCGCAGCCTGGGCGAAAAAGAAACTGGCGGCGGAGCCGCACTCCCGATCTGGATCGACTATATGGGCGCGATACTCAAATCCGCTCCTGGAATCGAGTACTACATTCCAGAACACATCGTCACAGCACGCATCAACGAAAATGGCCTGCGTGACCCAGATGGCTCCCGTGTCGATTACTTCTATGAAGAGAATCTGCCACCGGAACAAAGTAGTGTTCCTATAGAGTCAGCCAAACCAAGCGAAACCGAACAACTGTTCTGATGGGCAAACCCAACGCACAAAGAAGAGACTTAATGCGCGAGCAACTCGCGCATCAAGCAGCTCGTATCATCGCCGAAGAAGGGATCGCCGATTTCGCCTTTGCCAAGCGCAAGGCTGCCAAGCAACTAGGCGCAACGGATACACAACACCTGCCAAGCAATGATGAAGTGGAAGCCGCTTTACACAGCTACCGCGCCTTGTATCAATCCGACTCACACCCAGACATCTTGCGTGAATTACGTGAAGAAGCGCTGGCAGCCATGCAGATTTTTGTTGAATTCAACCCCTATTTGACCGGATCCGTCTTGAGCGGAAGTGCCGGAGAAGATTCGGACATCAACCTCATGCTGTTCTCAGACGATGCAAAGGCGGTCCTACTGTCTTTACTCAAGAACAACATTGATTTTGATGATGGCGAGTGGCGGGTTCGGATCGGGGGCCACGATGAGATCGTGCCTAGTTACACCCTGACAGGTGAGTCTGGCGTTCTGACGCACCTCATCGTCTTGCCAGAAAACATGCGTCACAGTGGTGGCCGCCACCCTGAGACGCATGCAGACATCACGGCAGTAGAAACATTGTTAGCTAGCTGATTTCAACCAGCGCGCGGCATCCAGCGCAAAGTAAGTCAAGATACCATCGGCGCCAGCACGCTTGAAAGCCAGTAGCGATTCCAACACGCAAGCCTCTTCGTTCAACCAACCGTTCTGCGCTGCCGCCTTGAGCATCGCGTATTCACCGCTGACCTGATAGACGAATGTCGGTGCTTTGAATTCATCCTTCACACGACGCACGATATCAAGATAAGGCATACCCGGCTTGACCATCACCATGTCAGCCCCCTCTTGCAGATCAAGACCCACCTCCCACAGCGCCTCGTCAGAGTTCGCCGGATCCATTTGGTAAGTGTATTTATTGCCCTTTCCTAGATTTCCGCTAGAACCTACCGCATCGCGGAATGGACCGTAAAAACTAGAAGCATATTTGGCTGAATACGCCATGATTCGAGTGTGAATGTGCTGGTTGGCATCCAGTGCCGCACGTATCGCGCCGATGCGCCCGTCCATCATGTCCGATGGTGCAACGATGTCCGCCCCCGCAGCAGCATGACATTGAGCCTGCTTCTGCAATACCGCGATGGTCTCGTCATTCAAGACGTATCCGCTCTCGTCGATCAGACCATCTTGTCCGTGACTGGTGTAAGGATCGAGTGCGATGTCCGTCATAACGCCCAATTCAGGGAACTGTCTTTTCAGTTCCGCCACTACGCGCGGTACGAGGCCGTTCGGATTGAACGCTTCACGCGCGTCCAAGCTTTTTAGAGAAGCATCTATCACCGGGAAGATCGCCATCACAGGCACACCCAACTTCACGCATTGCTCGGCATCTTTCAACAACAGATCCAAAGTCTTGCGTTGCACCCCCGGCATCGACTTCACATCCTCGATCTTATTGTTACCTTCCAGCACAAAAACTGGGTAGATAAAATCGGCAGAAGTGAGTATATGCTCACGCATCAAGTCCCTAGAAAACTGGTCTCTACGCATACGACGCATACGGGATTGGGGGTACTGTCCAAGTATCTTCATGGTTATTCCAAATGATTTTGTAAAGTAATGGAACTATTTTCTCACAGTCCCGTCTGAGCATGCGAGCGACGAGAGTTGCTCCACGTTTCTCCTCCCTGAGCGTGTGTCTTTACCCTGTAAAGACTTGTGCCCCTGAATCTTTCCCCTTTGATTCAGGGGCATTTTTTTATCCTGCCTATTCAGAAACGGATACATCCCGCTAAAGCGACTGACGCTAACCTAGCTCACTGCTAGAATCTGCGCCTACGCCAAAGTATCCCATATACAAGCTCACCCCGAACGATGAATCTCGTCTCCAATCCCCTGCTGGTCACGATACTGATGTTAGCGGTATCCAATTTGTTCATGACCTTCGCGTGGTATGGGCATCTAAAGAATCTAGCGACCTCCCCCTGGTATATCGCAGCACTGGTTAGCTGGGGCATCGCACTCTTCGAGTATCTGATCCAAGTACCCGCTAATCGTATCGGATACACCGAGATGAGCCTCGGTCAGCTCAAAATCTTGCAGGAAGTCATCACGCTGGCCGTTTTTGTCCCCTTCGCAGTGCTTTATATGAACCAGCCATTGAAGATGGATTATCTGTACGCAGGACTGTGTCTGATGGGCGCGGTGTATTTTATTTTCAGGAATTAAAAGATGAGCAAACCCCAACATATCCATATCCTCGGCATCTGCGGCACGTTCATGGGCGGCATCGCTGCCATCGCCAAACAATCGGGCTACCGTGTCACCGGCTGCGACGCCAACGTCTATCCGCCGATGAGCACACAACTCGAAGCGCAGGGCATCGAGCTGATCGAAGGCTTTGGTGTCGAACAGCTTGAGCTCAAGCCGGATGTGTTCGTCATCGGCAACGTGGTGTCGCGCGGCAACCCGCTGATGGAAGAGATATTGAATCGCAACCTGCACTACACCTCCGGCCCACAATGGTTGGCGGATAACTTGCTGCGCGACAAATGGGTGCTGGGTGTGGCAGGTACGCACGGCAAGACCACCACCACTTCGATGTTGGCTTGGATACTGGAACACGCGGGGCTGAATCCCGGCTTCCTCATCGGCGGTGTACCGCAGAACTTCGGCATCTCTGCGCGCATCACCGACTCGCCTTTCTTCGCCATCGAGGCGGACGAATACGACACCGCCTTCTTCGACAAACGCTCGAAATTCGTGCACTACCATCCTCGTACCGCGATATTGAACAACCTTGAGTTCGACCACGCCGACATCTTTCCTGATTTGAACGCTATCGAGACTCAGTTCCACCATCTTGTGCGCACGGTGCCGGGCAACGGACTGGTGGTGAGCAACGGGCGCGAGGAATCGTTGGCGCGCGTGATCCAGCGCGGCTGCTGGACACCCGTGGAGAAGTTCGGCAGCGACGATGGTTGGAACATCGACTCCAATGAACAGGTGACCCTCAAAGGCAAACCGCAGGGCAAACTGGAATGGGACTTGATGGGTGAACACAACCGCATGAATGCACTGGCTGCCTTAGCTGCGGCACGCCATGCTGGCGTACCAGTTGCACAAGGGCTGGCGGCGCTGACTGAATTCAAGAACGTAAAGCGCCGCATGGAAGTGCGCGGCACAGTCAACGGAATCACCGTGTACGACGACTTCGCCCACCACCCTACTGCTATCGATACCACTGTTGCCGGCCTACGTCGCAAAGTGGGGTCCGCACGCATACTCGCCGTGTTAGAACCACGCTCCAACACAATGAAATTGGGCGTGATGAAAGACGCACTACCCGCTAGTTTGAAAGATGCCGACTTAACTTATTGCTATGCAGGCAACTTGGGTTGGGATGCTAACGGTGCACTTGCACCGTTAGGAGATAAAGCCATCGTGAAAGAGGACCTGAACGAACTAGTCGAATCCATCGTATCAACAGCAAAATCGGGGGATCACATCTTGGTGATGAGTAACGGCGGATTCGGCGGGATACACGAGAAGATACTCAAACGCCTAGCTGATTGAACCACCAGGAGCCACTGAAGCTAACCGTTCGCTCCGAACATCATGCGTTTGGCGACGAATTTCCTAGCGGCAGGAAATGCATCAAGAAGTGTTAACGCCGCAGAACGGACTTGCCCAAGAAGCGGCAGGTCGTTTGAGAAGACGCGCACAAGACCATCGGTGAAACGAATGCCCGCGTTCCGGTCGATGCGGCGTGATTTTCGATAAGCGGCACACATCGCAGCCGAACCGATATTTTCTGGCGCACTATCGAGAATGACTTGCGCTAATTCCCACGCATCTCTCACACCTAAGTTGAAGCCCTGCCCGGCAACGGGATGCAAGGTCTGTGCCGCATTACCGATGAGTACGGTGTGCGGGAATGTGATGTTGGGAGCACGCTTCAAACGCAAGGGATAACAGCTGCGCTTGCCGATTGTTGCAAATTCGCCGACTCTTTCACCAAAGTGCCCACGTAGATACGCCAAGAATGTCGTGTCATCCCAATTCACCATATCCTGAGCTGTTTCGTGGCTAGCCGTCAGCACCAGCTCATAACCATCCCGATAGGGCAGTAATGCCATCGGACCTTGCGTGGTGAAATGCTCGAAGGCCTTCCCCGTGTTTGCTTGCGAAGTGGTGACATGCGCGATGATCCCACTCTGCCCGTAATCCGTGACTTCTGGTGGATGCGT
>JAVBYP010000263.1 GCA_030823965.1 Sideroxydans sp. | reverse complement strand
CACAGCATGAACGAAGAGATTCTCATCAACGTCACACCGCAAGAGACGCGCGTCGCCGTGATGCAACAGGGCGTGGTGCAAGAACTGCACATCGAACGCGGCAGCCAGCGCGGCTTGGTGAGCAATGTCTATGTCGGCAAGGTCAAGCGCGTATTGCCAGGGATGCAATCCGCTTTCATCGACATCGGCTTGGAACGTTCCGCCTTCTTGCATGTGGCGGACATCTGGGAGAACCGTATCAATGGCGATGCGGCCAAACCCATCGAGAAGGTCCTATTCGAAGGACAGAGCGTTCTGGTGCAAGTCATCAAGGACCCTATCGGCACCAAGGGAGCGCGCCTCTCCACCCAATTGAGTTTCGCTGGTCGCTTGTTGGTCTATCTACCGCAAGAGTCACACATCGGCGTGTCGCAACGTATCGAGAGCGAAGAAGAACGCGAGGCACTGCGCGCCAAGCTGGCGCAAGTCCTTCCTGCCGATCACAAAGGCGGCTACATCATCCGCACCATGGCAGAGGGGGCGACCGATGACGAGCTGCGTGCCGACATCGCCTATCTGGATAAGTTGTGGAGCAACCTACAGCAACAATCGCAAAGGCTAGGAGCCCCCTCATTGCTCTACAAAGAGTTAGACATCAGCCTGCGCGTGCTGCGTGACTTCGTGAACGATGGCGTGACACGCATCTTGGTCGATTCACGCGAGACTCACACTCGGATGAAAGAGTTCGCCACCGATTACATCAGTGCCGCCGTGAACATGGTGGACCACTACATCGGCAGTCGCCCACTATTCGACCTGTACGGCATCGAAGAAGAGATCGAGCATGCCCTGTCCAAACGAGTAGATCTCAAATCGGGCGGCTATCTCATCATCGACCAGACCGAAGCACTCACCACCATCGACGTGAACACCGGTGGCTTCGTCGGTGGACGCAACTTCGACGACACCATCTATAAGACCAATCTGGAAGCGGCACAGGTCATCGCGCGCCAACTCCGCCTGCGCAACCTTGGTGGCATCATCATTTGCGACTTCATCGACATGGATACCGCAGAGCACCGCGATGCCGTGTTGGAGGAGTTCAAGAAGGTGTTGGCGCATGACCGCACCCGTGTCAGCGTCAACGGCTTCTCCGCTTTAGGCTTGGTCGAAATGACCCGCAAGCGCACTCGGGAAAGCCTGGCCCACGTGCTGTGCGAACAGTGTCCAACCTGCCAAGGACGCGGGCAAGTCAAGACTGCCCAGAGCGTGTGTTATCAGATCTTGCGCGAGATCGTGCGCGAAGCCCGCCAATTCAACGCCCGCGAGTTCCGCATCCTCGCCTCACAACAGGTCATAGACCTGTTCTTGGACGAGGAATCGCAAGCCCTTGCGCAACTTTCCGACTTCATCGCAAAGCCAGTCTCCTTGCAAGTTGAGACGCTCTACTGCCAAGAGCAATACGATGTCATCCTGATGTAGGGGTGGCGCGTTCCTCCCAGCGGTCTGCTAGACTACGTTTGCGTCTAGAACGCATATAACTAAATCACAACCGCCTCAGGGAGAATCACCAATGTTCAAAAAACACCTTGCTGCCGTCTTGGCAACACTGCTCGTCACAACTCCAGCTTTCGCAAGCGACCATGGTCACGATAAACATGAGAGTCATGCTCATAGCGGAGGTGAGATGTGTACAGGTTTCGGCCCGCAGACACCGCGCGACATCGATAGCACCAAAGGCGAGAACACACGAGCATTTGCCTTGTCTTCAGACTATAAGCAAATGAATCTGTGCAACATCCACATGCACGAGAACGCCGAGCACAAATCAAAAGAGTTCTCCGTATTCGCAGGTGAGGGGCATGCCGGATATGGTAGTGGCTATAAAGCCAACCTCAGCTCCACCCTGAGCAAAGCTGAAATGGCCCCACTGGCTAAGCCTGCCTGCAAGAGCGATCACGGTGACCTCCAACCCGGCGATACGATCGAAGTGCATTGGGTACATTCCTCTGCCGATGTCACGCCCGGAAAGACGTTGGCAGCATGTCTGTCTCCGAAAAACAGCAATCCCGATCTGCGCGTAGAAGCGCAGGTGTTCGTTCTGGTCAATGACAAGAACGCCCTGAATTTCAACGAAATGGGATACGGAGGCAACATCGAACACGGATTCCACCAAGCCAAGTCCATTCCTAATGACACTGGCAAACCCGTCGTATTCGCCGGCTCGACTACAGGCCCGTCTTATACCGACTCCACCTGCTCGCCTTTACAGGTGACTTGGAGCGTACGCCCCAAGGTCGCAAAACTTGATATCAATTCGCTTGCGAAATGGTGTGAGTCGAACGAGTTCGGTGAGGATCACGCGCATGGCGTTCGCAAATTGGTGACTTCTCAAAAATTGCTGTCTGAGATCAAGTAATTCGAAATCTTCAAAAGCCGGCGCAAGCCGGCTTTTTTACGTCTACCGAATTAAAGAATTAAGCTGTTTTTGCGTTCCTATTCAAAGACTGTTCTGCGCAACAGATGATTATCCTGAATCATCCCAAAATCTCTGAAAGGCGCGTCATGCATCCTCTTCTCAAAACGATGTTCGTCTGCACGCTGTTGCTGGCCATGCCAGTTCACGCGCTCGACCCTCACGGACACAAGGACCGTAGCACTGAGGTCTCTAGATTCATAAGTGATATGAAAGCCGACAATGGCGTGTACATGGTCACCCACAACATCGATTTCTATGCGGGGTTGGCCAAAGGTCAGAAACCCAAGATGACCCTCGTCACCTGCTCGGATTCCCGCGTGCAAGCCAATATGTTCGATCGTGCACCCGAGGGTGAACTCTTCACCATCCGCAACATCGGCAACCAACTCGCCACCGCAGAAGGCTCGGTGGAATATGGCGTACACCATCTGCACACCCCTATCCTGATGTTCCTTGGGCACTCACGTTGCGGTGCCATCGCTGCGGTCGGCGGCAATTACTCGAAGGAATCGCCCGCGATCAAAAAAGAGTTGGACACCATCGGCATCCCCAAGGACATAGGAAATCTGGAAGGCGTGACCGCCAATGTCCACAACCAAGTGAGCTTGGCCATGATCAAATTCTCTGAAGAAGTGGCTGGCGGAGATCTAGTCGTCATGGGTGCGGTAATGGATTTCGCGGATGACCTACATCAAGGCGCAGGGAAATTTCACGTGATCAACATCAATGGCGAGAAGGACCCGGCCCAGCTAGTGAACATCAGCGCATTGCTCGCCAAGAACAAACCCAAGCCCGTCGCCGCTAAGGTAGTGAAGAAGGTTGATACCCAAAATACACCTGCGGCCGAACATGCGAAGCCGGACGAGCACGATGCTCATGCAGCGCCCGCAGCTCATCATTGATACTAACCTCGCGTGACCTCAAGGTAGAGTTGCTCTACCTTCTGTCGCGCCCACGGCGTCCTGCGCAAGAACTTCAAACTGGATTTGACGCTTGGATCGTGCGTGAAACAACGAACGGGCACGGCAAGAGCCATCTCCTCCCAGCCTATGCTCTCGGAAAGGCGCGTCACGATCATCTCAAGGGTGATGCCCTCTAAAGCAGGGCGTTTGGGTGTATCGCTCATCTTATACTCACTGTATCAACACACTTTCGGGAGCGACCTTGCTCCCTGTCACCATCACCACTTTATGTCTCGATTGTCCGCCCTGCTTGAGTTCGACTTGTCGCAGGGGAACGCCAAAAGTGTCAGCGATGAACCTTAGCAGCGCTTCGTTGGCGCGACCTTCGATAGGCGGTGCTGCAAGGCGTATCTTCAACGCTTCGCCATGCAAGCCTGATATCTCGGTGCGTTTCGCTCCCGGCTGCACATGCAAGGTCAGCGACAAGATATCCCCATCGCGACGATACCATTCACTCACAAGAGTCTCTGAACGAACTGCTCCATACCGCTGATAGGCACGATGAGGATCAGCTGACAGATGATGAACAACACCAGCACGGAAAGATCCACACGCCCGACCATAGGGATCACATTGCGCAAAGGCTGCAAGAAGGGTTGGTTACACGCACTGAGCATCGGCGACAACGGCGTGTGTGGATTGACCCATGACAAGATGGCTTCCGCCAACAAGGTCGCCACCAGTAGATAGACGCTGATCTTCAACAACTTGACTGCCGTCCAAGCCAGCAGGCCAAGCAAGGGGAATGTGTCGAAGGGATAGCTCTGTACGAACAGGAAGAGCACGAGATAGATGAACTCGACCACAAAAGCCAATGCCAATGTGGCACCATCCAGACCAAACATCGATGGCACGTAACGCCGTGCTTTGAGCACGATGAAATCAGTGAGTGCCATGATGAACTCGCCGATAGGATTTCGCATCGGCGCTTTCAACCACACAGCATGGAATCGGAATAACAGAACCGCAGCAAATGGTTGAACTAGTGCATCGATCAAAAACGATAGTGCTTCAGCAAACATGGTTACCTCTAAAAATTCAAAATGCTAAGCAAGACAAGGCGCGAACAAAAAATCGCGACGCGGCATACAGCTGGGTATGTAAGGAGTGATTTTTTGCGAGCAACGCAGTATTGCGACGGATTTTGGATTTTGAGTGGTGACCATCAAACGTCCTTCCCCAGTTCATCACCCATCTCTTTAGAGCGAGCCGCTGCCGCATGGATGGCATCGACGATATCTTGCTTCACACGGTTAGCGTCCATGCTCTTGATGGCCTTCTCCGTCGTACCGTTCTTTGACGTCACGCGCGCACGTAGTGTCGCCACATCCACATCCTTGCTGCTCTGCGCCAATTTGCTGGCTCCGATGAAGGTATCCAGCACCATCTGTCGCGCTTGCTCTTCGTCCAAGCCCAACTCGTAAGCCGCCTGCTGCATCGCTTCGATGAAATAGAACACGTACGCAGGACCGCTGCCGGAGATGGCTGTCACGCCATCCAGCAACACTTCATCGTCCAACCAGAAAGTACTGCCGACGGCAGCTAAGACCGACTCTGCGCGTTGGCAATGATCAGGTTTGACAGCGGGAGTCGCGTACATCGCAGTGACACCACTACGTATCAACGCAGGGGTGTTCGGCATGCAGCGCACGATGTTCTGCGAACCACTCCAGCGCGCGATGTCTTGCGTACGGATGCCTGCCGCGATGGAGATGATGAGGCGATCACCTAACAAGGGGGCAAGTTGCGTCACGACCTCGCGCAACTGTTGCGGCTTTACCGCCAACACCAACGCCTCGCAGTGAGATACCGCAACTTCCAAGTCGGTACCAGCCCTGACCGCGAAGTCGGTATGCAACTCTGCACAGCGTTCTTTGTTCAACTCCACGACATGTATCTTGGAAGGCGAATAGCCTCGCTTGATCAGACCTCCGATCAATGCACTCGCCATGTTGCCGCCACCGATGAATGTGATCTTCATTTCTGACCTCCATAATCTCTAGTGCCGAATATCGCCGTACCGATACGCACGATGGTCGCGCCTTCTTTGATCGCCGCAGGAAAATCATGTGACATCCCCATCGAAAGGGTATCCAACGATGATCCTTGCTGATTCAACTCTTGCAACAATACCCGCATTTTGGCGAACGCCACCCTCTGCTCGGTTTCACCCGATGCTGGAGCAGGTATCGACATCAATCCGCGTAACTTTAGCCGAGGCAGTCGAGATACCTCTTGGGCAAGCTGTGCAGCCTCATTCATCGCCACGCCACTTTTGCTTTCCTCTCCACTCACATTCACCTGCAAACAGATATTGAGCGGGGGCATAGTCGCCGGACGCTGCTCAGAAAGTCGTTGTGCCACCTTCAACCTATCCACGCCATGCACCCAAGCGAAATGTTCTGCGATGGGGCGTGTCTTGTTGCTCTGGATCGGCCCGATGAAATGCCACTCCAGTGGCAGATCATTCAGCAGCGCCATTTTATCCAGCGCTTCTTGTAGATAGTTCTCGCCGAATGCGCGCTGCCCACCTTGAAATGCTTCGCGCACGGCCGCAGCAGGAAAGGTCTTGCTCACTGCCAACAGATGCACATCGCCGACTGCTCGATGAGCCTCGATTGTGGCTTTAGCAACGGCCTCGCGGGTTGCTTGCAAGTTAGAGAGGATTGCAGTCATAATCGCCCAGACAGTCGCTTTTCAACGCTCCAAAAATAGCTCAGGGATTATATATGGATATCACCGAACTGCTCGCCTTCGGCGTGAAGAACAAAGCATCCGACTTGCACCTCTCCTCTGGTTTGCCTCCGATGATCCGCGTTCACGGCGACATGCGTCGTATCAACCTGCCGCCGATGGAGCACAAAGAAGTACACGCCATGGTGTACGACATCATGAACGACGGGCAGCGCAAGCATTACGAAGAGAACAAAGAGGTCGACTTCTCTTTCGAAGTTCCTAATCTCGCACGCTTCCGCGTCAACGCCTTCATCCAGAACCGTGGTGCCGCAGCGGTCATGCGTACCATTCCTTCCAAGATCCTGTCATTAGAAGACCTCAAAGCACCCAAGATCTTCGAGACCATCGCCGACTATCCGCGCGGCTTGGTACTGGTGACTGGTCCAACAGGCTCGGGTAAGTCCACGACCTTGGCGGCCATGGTGAATCACAAGAACGAGACCGAACAAGGCCACATCCTTACAGTGGAAGACCCGATCGAGTTCGTGCATGAATCAAAGAAATGTCTGATCAACCAGCGTGAAGTCGGCCCGCACACGCTTTCTTTCAACAACGCATTGCGCTCAGCTTTGCGTGAAGACCCTGACGTCATCCTCGTCGGTGAGATGCGCGACTTGGAGACCATCCGTCTGGCCATGTCCGCTGCGGAAACAGGTCACTTGGTGTTCGGCACACTACACACCAGCTCTGCCGCAAAGACCATCGACCGTATCATCGACGTGTTCCCGGCCGATGAAAAAGAGATGGTGCGTGCGATGCTGTCGGAATCCTTGCGCGCCGTCATCTCGCAGACGCTACTCAAGACCAAAGACGGCGCAGGACGCGCCGCCGCGCACGAGATCATGATCTGTACGCCCGCTATCCGTAACTTGATCCGCGAAGCGAAAGTGCCACAGATGTACTCCGCCATTCAGACCGGCGGTAGCATCGGTATGCAGACACTTGACCAATGTTTGACCGATCTCGTCAAACGCAATGTCGTTGCATCTGCCGAAGCGCGCACCAAGGCTGCGAACAAAGACCTGTTCCCTGCTTAATCACAAGATCTAGGAGTTCACCATGGAACGCGACCAGGCTACGGAACTAGTCCACAATCTATTGCGCGGGATGATCTCGCAGAAGGCATCCGACCTTTTCGTCACCGCAGGCTTCCCCCCCGCGTTCAAGATCGACGGCAAGATGACCCCCGTATCGAATCAGGCGCTGACCTCGCAACATACCCAAGAGCTGGCGCGCAGCATCATGAACGACCGCCAAGCCGCCGAGTTCGAATCTACACACGAATGTAACTTCGCTATCAGCCCCTCCGGCATCGGCCGCTTCCGCGTCAACGTGTTCATGCAGCAACAGCGTGTCGGTATGGTGTTGCGTACCATCACCACCAAGATCCCGAATTTCGAAGAGATGGGATTGCCTCCCATATTGAAAGACGTGGTGATGACTAAGCGCGGATTGGTCATCTTGGTCGGTGGTACTGGCTCGGGTAAGTCCACCACCATGGCGGCCATGCTCGGTCACCGCAACCAGAACAGCTACGGCCACATCATCACCATCGAAGATCCGGTGGAGTATGTGCACGAACACGCCAAGAGCATCATCACCCACCGCGAAGTCGGTGTGGATACCGACAACTGGCACAACGCGCTGAAGAACACCCTGCGCCAAGCGCCTGACGTCATCCTCATCGGCGAGATCCGCGACCGCGAGACCATGGAGTACGCCGTCGCCTTCGCTGAGACCGGCCACTTGTGTATGGCGACATTGCACGCGAACAGCGCCAACCAAGCACTGGATCGCATCATCAACTTCTTCCCCGAGGAACGCCGCGAACAGTTGCTGATGGACTTGTCACTCAACATCAAAGCACTCGTCTCGCAACGTTTGATCCCCAAGCGTGATGGCAAGGGACGTTCCGCCGCCATCGAGATATTGCTCAACTCGCCACTCATCGCCGACCTCATCTTCAAGGGCGATGTGCATGAGATCAAGACCGTGATGGGCAAGTCGCGCGAGCTCGGCATGCAGACCTTCGACCAAGCCCTGTTCGACCTGCATGAGGCAGGGATGATCAGCTACGAAGAAGCATTGAAGAACGCTGACTCGGTGAACGACTTGCGCTTGAAGATCAAGCTGGAAGGCCAAGCCACCAAAGACCGCGATGTGATGGGTGGACTAGATCATTTGAAGATGACTTGATGATGTCGTCACCCCAATAAAAAACCGCGCCTCGGCGCGGTTTTTTATTCACTATTACATTCGTGTCATTTGACCAGCTTCGATAACTTCTTGAACGAGTCCGTCCCCGCGACTCTCAACAACTGGAACACCACGGACTCTGTGCTGGTGGGTACAGCCCCAGCCAATGCCATCGCTTCCATCGCAGTCTGTCTGTTGTCGTTGCTGCGACTCATCACCGCATCTTTGACGACGTGCACATCGAAGCCTTCCGCCAGCAGGTCGATGACGGTTTGTTGCACGCACACATGCGTCTCCATACCGGCGACGATGACCTGCGTCCTGTCACTGTCTTTGAGTTGCTTGATGAACGCCTCGTTGCCGCAACAACTAAACGACATCTTTTCGATCGCAGGGGCAGTTGGCGCTCGACTGCGCAGTTCACTCAATGTCGAACCCAAGCCTTTGACGTACTGTTCGGTGAAGATCACGGGCACGCCCAATTCGGCTGCGCTCTCCAACAGGATGCCGGCATTCTTTGTCAGTTGGGCCAACACGTTCGCATCCATCGCCGCACAGAGCCTTTCCTGCACATCTATGACGACGAGCGTGGCTCTGGCGGGATTCAGTAGGAATTTATTTCTGATCGACATGGCACCTCCGAAAAACGTTTTTTACTTCGGACGATTACTTCCCCCAATAATTTTGTACTCGAACAATCTGCACTCGATTGCGCCGTTGTAGAGCGGAGTGCGCTTGGAGGGGGCAAGGCGCATGAGTTTGGTGATGCGTAAATCGGCGGTAAAAAGATAGGCGTTCCAACCGCCGAATTTCTTTTTCAGCACGTCACCCAGTTGCGGATACAACTCGGCCAATTCGTCTTCGTCGCCCATGCGTTCGCCGTAAGGCAAGTTCGCCACGAGGATGCCTTCTTTCTCTGGCGGCGAGGCTTCCAATGCGTTGCACTGTTTGAGGTCGACCGTCTGGCGGATGCCAGCGTCTTCCAGATTCTGATGCGCAGCTTTGAGCGCATCGCCATAGAGGTCACTGCCATACAGTGGCAGTTCGCTCACCGGTAGTTGCGCGGCGATGGCGGTCTCGCGCATGGAGTTCCAAAGTTTGGCGTCGAAATTCTTCAACTTCTCGAAAGCGAAGTGGCGGTCGATACCCGGTTGGATGTTGAGCGATATCTGAGCGGCTTCGATGAGGAAGGTGCCGCTACCGCACATCGGGTCGAGCAGTGGGATGCCCGGCTTCCAACCTGTCATCTTCAAGATGCCTGCGGCGAGGTTCTCGCGCAGCGGTGCGATGTTGGTGTGGATGCGCACGCCGCGTTTGTAAAGCGCGTCACCCGAAGTATCCAGATACAAGGTGAATTGTTCACCCTCGAAGAAAGCGTGGATGCGCATGTCGGGGTCCAACTTGGCCACGCTGGGGCGCACATCTTTTTCCATGCGGAACTTGTCGCACACCGCATCTTTGATCTTGAGCGTAATGAATTCCAAACTCTTGAGCGGGCATTTGATCGCAGTAACTTTGACGAGGATGGTGCAACTCACATCGAACCACTTCGTCCACGGCAAGGCATACGCAGCTTGGTACACATCGTCCTCGGTGCGGAAACGCGTCGGCTCTTTGACACGCCACAAGATGCGCGAAGCCAAACGGCTTTGCAGATTGGCGCGATAGTTCAGCGCCCAATCTCCCGCAAAGCCGACACCCCCATCGGTAGTGCGCACGTCATTTGCGCCGAAGCCGGTCAGCTCATCGGCAAGTAGTCTTTCGAGTCCGCGCGGACAGGTAGCGAAGAAATCAGGCATTCAATATTCCGTTCGCGGTGAGTGTTCACCGTTCGCACCCTTCGATACACCGCGCGATGCGCGGCACTCAGGGCGAACGGAGAATGTATCGAACCGCTTCATTTAAAAAGGCTTCACAACGACAAGGATGACGACGACCAACAACACCAGCACGGGCACTTCGTTGAAGAAACGGAACCACACATGGCTGCGTGTGTTGCGGTCTGCGGCGAACTCTTTCACCAGATGACCGCAGTAGAGGTGATATCCGACCAAACCAGCGACCAGCGTGGTCTTCACGTGCAGCCAGCCACCCGTGAAGATGTCGCTGTAGGCGATCCACAACCACAATCCCGTGATGACTGCGAGCGCGCCGATGGGCGTGACGAAGCGATACAGCTTGCCCGCCATCAGATTCAATCGGTCCTTCTCGACCTGCTCTTTCGCCATCGCTTGATTGACGAAGATGCGCGGCAGGTAGAACAGCCCCGCGAACCAGCTCACGACCAAGATGATATGAAACGCTTTTAACCACAACATGATTCAACTCCTTACTCAAACCTTATTCCCGCCTACGCAGGGATACTTAACGAGACAGACGACGACGGAACAACACCAACGACACATAGAAAGCGACCAAGGTATAGGCCAACAACACGCCAACATGCAACAAAGTCTGCGGCGGGATCTCGCCGTTCATCAATGGCCGCGCGAGATCGATGGCATGCGTCAAAGGCAACAGACTCGCCACTAACTGCATACTTTCCGGCAACTGTGTGACCGGAAAAAAGACGCCGCATAGTAGCATCATCGGTGTGATGACCAGCGTGAAGTAGTACATGAAAAAGTCGTAGGCTGGCGCGAGCGCAGTCATGATGAGACCGATGGAGGCGAAGGCCAGACCGATGAGCAGAGCCAGCGGGATCATCCACAACGACATCAGCGAATGCGACAGGCCCAACACCCAGATGACGACCAGCACTGCCGTGCCGGACATCAGGCTCTTGGTCGCCGCCCACAGGATCTCGGACAGCACCACGTCATCCAATCCGACTGGCGTATTCAGTATCGCCTCCCACGTGCGCTGCTCATGCATGCGTGCAAAGCCAGAATACAGAGCCTCGAAGCTCGCGCTGTTCATCGTGCTGTAGCACACCGTACCCGCCGCCAAGAAAGCCATATAGGACATGCCGCCCATCTCGGGCAGCAGACTACCCAGACCGTAACCCAGGCCCAGCATATAGATCACGGGATCAGCCAGATGCCCGAGGATGGAAGGCGCGGCGATCTTCTTCCACACCAGCCAATGCCTGCGCCAGATAGGCAAGAAACGCAGACTCAATTTGGGGAACGCGAAGATACTCATCTCGACCTATCCTGTTCGACAGCGGCGATGGCGTCAGCGGGGCTGACCACCCCCTTGCCGCGTGCATACACACATCCTTTCGATGTGCCTTCCGCGACGACACGCTCGCCCACCGTAAAGGTATGCGTCATGTAAAAAAACTTTTCGTCCCACCTCACCATTTCCAGACTCACCTCATATCGCTGAAAGATGTTCAGCGGCTTCTTATAAGTCATGGTGTGTTCTGCAATGACGGGTATCCAGTTGCGTTTGAACATCGCCTTCAACAATCCGCTACGTGCGAATACATCCACTCGATTCAGGTCGCAGATAGTGAGGTAGCGTCCGTTGTTCATGTGGAAGTTGATATCGATGTCGTTGGGCAGCACACGCAAACTGAGCGAGCTGGTGACACGGTCCATCTCGATGCGCTTGAGGAAGTAGGAGCGCACGATGACCCACAGCATGCGGAATATTAGATTCATTCGCGCATCTCCCTGCCTGTCAGTTTGAGGAAAACGTCTTCGAGGTTCGCAGGGCGATGCAGATAGCGCAGTTCAGATTGCGCTTGCAGATGAGCGATCAGCGGCTGCGCATCGCGCACATAACAGAACACCGATTCGCCACTCACTTCGAAACGCTGCGCATAGTGCGCTGCATGTTCACTCGCCCATTGCCCCGATGTCTCACCGAACACCTCCACCACCTGCGGCTCGATGTTCTGTTCGATGAGTTCTCGCGGCGAACCTTGGCTGATGAGCTTGCCGTTATCCATCACCGCAAGGCGATGACACAGACGCTCGGCTTCATCCATGAAGTGCGTGGTGAGCAGAAGGGTCTTGCCCTGCTGCGTGAGCGCGCGCAGGCGTTGCCAGATGAGATGACGTGCTTGGGGATCGAGTCCGGTGGTGGGTTCATCAAGGAAGATGACATCGGGGTCGTTCACCAGCGCACGCGCCAAGGTAAGGCGACGCTTCATACCGCCCGACAGCGTCGGCACTTTCGCATCGCGCTTGTTTGTGAGGCTGGCGAATTCCAACAAGGACGGGATGCGCGCTTCGATCTCTGCATCCTTCATACCAAAGTAGCGGCCATACACCAGCAGGTTCTCCGCCACAGTGAAGTCAGGATCGAGGTTGTCCATCTGCGGCACCACGCCGACGCGGATACGTGCTTCACGCGCAGCTTGCGGAACGGGGAGGTCGAGCAACATGGCGCTACCGGCATCGGGCGCGATGAGCCCGAGCAACATGCGCAATGTCGTGGTCTTGCCCGCGCCATTAGGGCCGAGCAGACCGAAACATTCACCTTTGCGAATGGATAGATCAAGGCCATCCACCACGCGGTGACCGCCGTAGGATTTTTGCAGACCGATGGCTTGGATGACGGGATTCACAACGCTACCCCTACAAAATGCTTCTTCACGATGTCGCGCAATTGTGTCAGACGCCCATGGAAATAATGGTCGGCGGCAGGCAAAACGGTGATGGCCAACTTCTGCGGACGCGCCCACTCGAAGGCGTCCGCCAGTGGCACGACGTCGTCATGTTCGCCGTGGATGACCAACGTGTCAGGCGATACCGCAGGCATGGCAAAGCGCCCCACTGCAGGCCCAGCCAAGATGAGGTGTTGCGGCTTCAGTGTTTGCGCAGCACGCGCGGCGACGTAACCACCGAAAGAGAAACCAGAAAGGATGAGCGGCAGCTCATCGCCGAACTGCTCTTGCGCGTAGCGGGCAACAGAGATCATGTCTTGCTCTTCGCCGTCCCCTCCGGTGTACTCGCCCTCGCTCGCCCCCACGCCGCGAAAATTGAAGCGGAAAGTCACGCACCCAAGGTCAGCGAAGGTCTTAGCCAGGATCACCGCGACCTTGCTCTCCATGTTACCGCCCATCGTTGGTAGCGGATGGGCCACGACCGCGATGGCATAAGGGATCTCATCAGGCACATGCACGACACCTTCAAGTTGCCCTGCATCACCATCAACGGAGAATTTCTGCAATGCGATGCTCATTAGATCTTCAGACGCTCCACGACCTGCCCGTTCTTCAAATGCGATTCGATGATCTCATCCAGATCACTCTCGTCCACGAAGGTGTACCAGACACCCTCGGGGTAGACCACCAATACAGGGCCGTCGTCGCAACGATCCAAACAACCTGCCGAGTTGATGCGTATCTTGTTCTGGCGGTTGGATAGGCCCAGTGCTTTGACTTTGTCTTTCACGTAGTCGCGTGCTTTTTGTGCACCTCGATTGCCGCAGCAATCACTACCATCTTCTCGTTGGTTGGTGCAGAAGAACACATGCTTGTCGAAATAATTCATCGTTGATTCCTTGCCATAAAGATCATTCAGTCCGTCTTCTGCTCGTCCGCCACAGATAGGCGATCAATAACAATGGGAACACCCCAGACACGATCTGCGACATGCCGTTGTAATTGAGCAGATGCCCATAACGCCAATGATACAGGCGCATCGCCGCAGACGGGGTGCCGCTGTCGAGTACCCACAGTGCGAGCATGAGATAGACCAGTGCCGCCGTCGCCGTGACCCATAGCAACGCGACCCTATGCAGAGAATGCATCGCCCACAACGCCAACACGCCCAAGACGATACCGAGCATGGCTTCGCTATTCAGCCACAGCATGAGTGCCCACGATTTGAGCAACAACGCCGCTGCGCCGAATTTCACCAAAGCGACCACACACAACACGATCATCAAGGCGATGGCCGCATCACGACGCACACGCAAAAGGGTCTGCAACAGCAGGCCGATCATCAGCAGATTGAGTGCGACCGCCACGCTTTCCCACAGATTGAACGGCTCTTCAGGCATGGTCACGAAGATGCGATGCGCCGCCTCGGTGATGAACACGTTGCCCAGCATCGGCAGGGTCGGATTGATCTGCGCGAACATCCACAACATCAGCAACGCCAAGCCAAAATCCACCCCATGTCCTCGTTGGAAGAGATCGATGCGCCATTGGGTAGCTTTTGCGAACCACTGCATCGGGGCGATGGCCAACACCAGCACTCCACCCATCAAAGCGCCCAGCGTATTGGTCAGCACATCCGCGTTCGAGCTGATTCGACTAGGCAGATACATCTGTAGATATTCCAGCATCAAGGA
>JAVBYP010000284.1 GCA_030823965.1 Sideroxydans sp. | reverse complement strand
CTGCCGATCTTCCGTCTGCTCCGTATGCGGCTGCATGCCGAGTCGGGCGATATACTCGATGCGCGCGATGTATTGATCGACCTCTACGGTATGGATGTGGAGTTCTCGGCGGATGCGCTGGAAGAGGTGTATGCCGATCTGGGGCGCGTCAGCCAAAGTGTGCTGGGGTCTAAATTGACGGATAGAGAAGCCAGCGATTCTTTGGCCGAGATCGCCCATGCCGAACACGTCAATGGCCGTATCCGGCGTAACGTGATGGATACACAACGCGCTGTTTCTTTCTTGGTGCGTAGCAAGACACTCAGCGTTGCACAAGTGGATGAGGTGCGGCAGATCCAGCAGGACATCGAATCGCTAGATGGCCACACCTCGTTCCTGTTCGACAAGATCAACTTTCTGATGGATGCCACCATCGGCTTCATCAATATCAACCAGAACCGTATCGTGCGCCTATTCTCCGTGGTGTCGGTCGCCTTGTTACCACCGACATTGATCGCGTCCATCTACGGTATGAACTTCCAATACATGCCCGAGTTGGCGTGGGAGATGGGTTACCCGTTCGCGCTGTTGCTGATGGCGCTGACGGTGGGTTTACCGTTCTGGTTCTTCTGGCACAAGGGCTGGCTTAAATAGGTTTCATTCAGACTCGATCAAGTGTTTCAAAACTGCGCCTGCCAACATCATCCCAAATAGCGGCGGCATGTAGCTGATGGTGCCATTCACAGCGCGGGGGCGGCCGCGCCCGGTGGGTTCGGGCGGGAGCGGTTTGCTCGCGTGCTCATCCGAGAACACGGTCAATATGCCCTTTTCGATAGCGTGATGTTTGCGCAACTTGAGGCGCATCTGTTTTGCGAGCGCGCATTTATCAGTCTTGCTGATGTCAGCGATCTTGATGCGGGTTGGGTCGATACGATTGCCAGCGCCCATGCTCGATGCGACCTTCAATCCGCGCTTATGGCTTTCCACCACCAACGCGACCTTGCACGATAGCGAGTCGATGCAGTCCACCACATAGTCCACATCGGCGGGCACGAGGTCGTTCACGTTGTCGATGGTGAGAAAGTCTTTCAATAGAGTGACCTGACAATCGGGATTGATATCGGCGATGCGCGCCCGCATGAGTTCAGCCTTCGATTGCCCCACGGTAGAGAGCAAAGCGGGCAGTTGGCGGTTGATGTTGCTAGCGACGACCACATCATGATCGAGCAAGGTCAGCCGGCCGATCCCTGCGCGTGCTAATGCTTCAGTGCAGTAAGAGCCTACACCACCTAGACCTGCGACAAAGATGTGCTTCTCGCGGAGGTTGGCGATGCCATCATCGCCAAGAAGGATGTGTGTGCGGGTGAATTGAGCAGGGATGGTCATCATCTTTTTCAGTGTGTCTAAATGCCTTAAGCATAACGAGCTAGCGGCGCGATGGGAATCTTGGTTTCACGGTTAATAATGAGCGTCATGACAGAGTGTATAGGACTAAGGTCTTATGGTTGCCTGTAATCAACGAGGTTAGAATCAAATTCAAGGATGCGCATTGATAGCCAGTTCGATGTGCCGATATGCTGAGAATGGCGATGGATATGATGATGCAAAAACCTACACGTATCGCTTTGGTGGTGGATAAAGATGAAGCCACCCATAGAGCGCTATCTAGGATCGGGGAAAGCCAGGGTTTTATAGTGAGTGGATTCTTGGAGCACCAAGACTTCATCGACTGGTTCGATGACCAATGTGCGCATCCGACGGTGTCGAACTTCAATTGTTGCTTCATTCTTGATGTCGGTTTGATGTACTTGATCAAGGGCGGGAAACTGCCCAGTGCTCTCTACGACATTCCAAAAATATACATCGGCAGCCCCCATTTTTCCTGTGAACTAAGCAAATTGGCTAGCATGGGATTCTTTGATTTCCTTGAGAAGCCTTTCTCTATGAAACGTATCGGCGAATGTGTCGATGCGGCCTTCATCCATCATGGAAAGATACTCAATGGCGTGCAGCAAGTCTTAGCGCGTCACGCGCGTCTAAGTAAACGCGAGTTCGAGGTGGGGATGTTGGTGGTGACAGGTATCACTAATCTTGAGATCGGTGAAAAATTGAATATCTCGATCAAGACCGTGAAGGCACATCGCGCGAAGGTGATGAAGAAGACCGAATCGGCGTCGCTAGTCGAGCTGGTCAGATTCTTTGATAGTTATTTAAGCTTGAGTGAATCAGATTCAAATATGAGGTGATACCCAAAATGGATTCCCATGCATTCCCGATCCTAGGCTCCATTGCTCAAAAGACGATTCTGAAAGGTGGTCTCAACTTGACAGTGAGAGCTGCCGCCAAGCTGATGCATGACAAGGGGGCGAGTAGCATCATCATCGAACAAGCACAAGAAAGACACATCTTCTCGATCGAAGAGTTGTTGAACTTCATTGATGCAGGCGGAGATCAGACCATCGTTTTGCGTGACGCCCCTATTCGCAAGGTCGAGTGTTTGGAGGAAGGTGACAGTGTCATTGGTGCCTTGGAGTTCTTAGAGAGGAATGGTCAGCGATATCTGGGGGTGGTCGACCCAGATGATGTGTTGATCGGCATCGTCACCTATAGCGATATCCTGAAATCCATCGATCCCGCGGTATTAATGGAGAGAAAGACGGTAGGAGAGATCATCTCTAGGACGATCCCTGTGATGTTCACAGCCGACTGGATACTTGCTGATGTCATACATCATCTGACCAAGCCGGAAGATTCGATCCTTGTGGTGGAGGAAGGTAGGCCGATAGGTGTCATCACGGCAAAGGACATCTTTGGCATCGTGACATCCGGTAAGGGGTCACATGAGCCGCTGGCTCACTATATGGTCAGTCCTGTCATCACCACTTCGTGGTACTCGTCCATCCACGAAGCCTTGATGCAGGTCAGGGACCTACACATCAAGCGAGCCATAGTGGTGGATGAGGAGGGCAAGGTCGTTGGTGTGGTGACACAAAGTGAACTCATCGGCTATGCCTACGGTTCTTGGGTGAATCTGATGAAGAATCACACGGATGAATTTCACGAGTTGGTGGGAATGCTGGAAGAAAATAACCAGAGTTTGCAAAGACTCACGTTGGCCGATGGTCTTACCGGTCTCGGGAATAGACGATTGCTACAACAGCAGATGGATGAAGAGATGGAACGTATGCGACGCTACAACGTGGGTACGTTCTCGCTGGTCGTCATCGACTTGGATCGTTTCAAGTACCTCAACGAAGAGTTCGGGCGCTTGGTCGGCGATGAGGTGCTGAAGGCGATCGCGTCCGAGATAGCAAGGTTGGTCAGAAAGAGTGACTTGGCAGTCAGATGGGGCGGGGAGGAATTCGCCATCCTTCTCTCCAGTACGCCATTGGAGGCGGCAGAGCAGTTCGCCAACAGACTAAGGGCCATCATCGAGCAACGTACTTTTACAGACGGTGCGAAGGTCACTATCAGTGTCGGCGTAGGTGAATACGTGATCGGAGAGGATGAAAAGACATTCTTCTGTCGCGTGGATCAAGCGCTGTACCGAGCGAAAGCAAAAGGACGTAATCTGGTGCAGCTTGCCTAGGCTTGATGGTCCTTAGATTCGGAGATTCAGTACACTCATCGCATTTTGGGTCGTCTGCGTGGCGACTTCTTCTAGCGTAAGTCCCCTCAACTCGGAAAACGTCTGTGCGATTTGAAGCAAATATTTCGGCTCGTTCGCTAACCCTCGTCCCAAGAAGTCAGGCGGTATGTCTGGCGCATCAGTCTCCAGCACGATGCTTTCCAGTGGCAGTGTCACGGCTAGTTCACGCAGTTTGGTGGCGCGTGAATAGGTCATCGCACCGCCGAATCCGAGTTTGAAACCCTGCTTGATGAACTCCTCCGCTTGCTGACGGCTACCGTTGAAAGCATGAGCGATCCCGCCTTTTACTCTGTGTTGGCGTAGATTCTTCAAGATGGTGTCCGTTGCTTTGCGGATGTGTAGCAACACGGGTAAGTCGAATTCGCGCGCTAACTTCAGCTGTTCCACAAAATAGAATTCCTGTCGCGCTTGGTCGTAATGGTTGATAAAGAAATCCATGCCGATCTCGCCCACTGCGATGGGACTATGCTGTTGCAGATAGTCGCGCAACACGAGCAAGTCATCCGGCATCGCCGTGTCGGTGTACATGGGGTGGATGCCATAAGCGGGAACACAGCTCGGATACTGTTCGCACAGGGAGCGCACGCTGTCGAAATTGGCACGGGCTACCGCAGGCACGACGATTAGGCTCACTCCTACGTCGTGAGCATTGCGGACGACATCAGCTTGTGTGTCGCCAAATTCTTCTGCATCTAAGTGGCAGTGTGTATCAATCAACATATCTGGGTTTCACAGTTCAGGCCGGAATGTCGGGCTATCCATAAGGGGGCCTATGTTAAACTCCACGCACTCATTTAGCGAGATAACACCATGTCTGGAAACACGTTCGGCACACTCTTCACTGTCACTTCCTTCGGCGAATCACACGGCGCAGCCATCGGTTGCATCGTGGATGGTTGTCCACCTGGCATGGAATTGAGTGAAGCCGACATCCAACTCGACCTTGATCGCCGCAAACCTGGTACTTCGCGCCACGTCACCCAGCGCCGCGAATCGGACACCGTGGAGATCCTCTCGGGCGTATTCGAAGGCAAAACTACCGGTACACCCATCGCATTGCTCATTCGCAACGAAGACCAGCGCAGCAAGGACTACGGCAACATTGCCGACACCTTCCGCCCCGGCCATGCCGACTACACCTACTGGCAGAAATACGGCATCCGCGACTATCGCGGCGGCGGACGTGCCTCAGCGCGTGAGACGGCAGGGCGTGTGGCCGCAGGTGCCATCGCCAAGAAATGGTTGAATGAAAGATACGGCGTGGTCGTGCGTGGTTACCTCGCACAGCTCGGTGAGATCGTCGTGCCCTTCAAGAGTTGGGATGACGTGACGGCGGAAGGCAACAGCTTCTTCGTGGCGGATGCGAGTTACGTCGCACAGTTGGAAGACTACATGGATGCATTGCGCAAGAGCGGCGACTCCATCGGTGCCAAGCTCGCCGTCGTTGCATCCAACGTGCCTGTAGGTTGGGGCGAGCCCGTATTCGACCGCATCGATGCCGACATCGCGCATGCCTTGATGGGTATCAACGCCGTGAAGGGTGTGGAGATCGGTGCAGGTTTCGATTGCGTCACTCAGCGCGGTAGCGAACATGGTGACGAACTCACGCCACAAGGCTTTGCTTCTAACAATGCAGGAGGAATCCTCGGTGGTATCACCACGGGGCAAGACATCGTTGCCCAGTACGCCATCAAACCGACTTCCAGCATTCGCATCGTACGTAACTCCATCAACAAAGCGGGCGAGGCGGTGAAGGTCTCTACAGAAGGTCGACACGACCCTTGTGTCGGCATTCGCGCTACGCCGATCGCGGAGGCGATGTTGGCGTTGGTGTTGATCGACCATGCTATGCGGCATCGCGCACAGAACGGGGATGTGGTTTGTGAGACAGTGAAGATCCGGTAGGGTTGAGTTCATATCTATGAATTGCCCCCCCCATCCCCATCGACAAGCCCGGGATAGACTTAATACACCTTGCTATCGCAAGACACTCAGTACGAACGGCCCAAGGGAATGGCCGCAAATGAATTACGAAAGGAAATAGTATGACTCCTCGCTCTCTCAATCTCTTGCTCTTGATTCCGCTCATCATCTTGAGCGCCTGCGCCACCCTCGTCCCCAAAGACTACCTCGTCACACAAGATAAAATTGATCGCGCATGGAGTAAGTCTTTCCCATTACAGCGCAGTGTAGGTAATGGTTTGTTCAATGCGTCGTTGGAGACGCCGGATGTGACTTTTCTGACTGCGCAGAATCGCATCGGGTTGGGGACGAACTTCTCAGTCTCTTCTTTACTTGCAGGGGAGGTGAAAGGGCGTATCGGGTTGTCGGGCTCCTTACGTTACGACGCAGCGCAACGAGCCTTGTATCTGCAAGATCCGAATCTGGAGTCGTTGGTGGTCAATCAAGGTTCGGCGGAGTTGGGTAAGGCTTTGCGCCCTGCTTTGAACATGATGTTGAACGAGTATCTGCGTGGGAATCCTTTGTATCAGTTCAAACAGGACGAGATGCGATACGCGGGAAATGATATAGATATCACTAAGATCTCTGTGGTCGAGAATGGCATCAAGTTCGATTTGAAGCCCCAATAATCTCGCGCCACTACGATGACCACGCTAGGCCTTACTCAATGGCTGACCTTGTTCGTGTTGTGCGTGAACGCGCTCGGCATGGTCACACCCATCATCAATGCGGGTGATTCGGTGACGTATGCGGCACTGTCTCAGCATATCGCATCGAACGGTAACTGGGCCTTTCTGGTGTTGGATGGGCAGGAGTGGTTGGATAAGCCGCACTTCCCGTTCTGGATCACAGCGCTGTCCTTCAAGTTGTTCGGCATCAGTGCATTCGCTTACATCTTGCCGGGCTTCCTCTTCCACCTGATTGGCGGTTACTACACTTATCGCATCGCGCGCATGTTCTATGGGCGTGAGGCAGCATGGCTGTCGCTGCTGGTGTATATGTCGGCGTTCCACATGATGTACACCTCGACCGAGGTTAAGGCGGAGACCTTCCTCACGGGTAGCATCATGGCGGCTTCCTATTATTGGTTGCGCTACGACGGCGCATCGAAACTGAAGTATCTATTGTTGGGTGCGTTGTTCAGTGGTGTGGCGATGATGACCAAGGGCGTGTTCACGCTTATCACTATCACCAGCGGTCTAGTATGCATGTGGATGTATCAGAAGCAGTGGCACAAGCTGTGGAGTGTGAAGTGGTTAGTAGCCCTTGGGCTGTGTGTCGTGTTCACTGCACCCGAGTTGTTGGCGCTGTATCTGCAATTCGACGCGCATCCGGAAAAGTTGCTATTCGGGCGCACGGAGGTGTCAGGCATCAAGTTCTTCTTGTGGGATAGCCAGTTCGGACGATTCTTCAACACGGGGCCGATCAAGGATGCAGGAGGAGCGCCGTATTATTTCGTGGCGGCGTTCTTGTGGGCTTTCTTGCCGTGGGTGGCGGTGTATGTAGCGGCGATGGTCGCGGGCGTACGCAACTTCGCTGCGCGTAGCGCCGCAGAGCGTTCGCAGTTCGTGTACTTATGTGCTGCGTTCTTCATCACCTTCATCATGTTCAGCGCGACGAAGTTCCAGTTCGATTACTACACGGTCATCATCTACCCGTTCGCGGCCATTCTTTGCGGCCATTATTTGGCTGGCGTGTTGGCCGGGGTGGAAGGACATCGCAAGTTGTTATTTGCGCAGATCGCTACCACGCTGTTGCTGGTGCTGATGGTGGTAGGTCTTGCGCTCTACGTCGGCAAGATGTCGTTGATCGCAGTGGTGGTGGTGATGTTGCTCGCTGCCGCGATATACGCCTTCGTCTATCGTGTCCGCATGCGCAGCAACATGTTATTGGTGTTGCCTGTATTCGCTGTATCGATGTTGTATGTGTTCCTGACGCAGATGGCGACGACGAGCTATCTCTCGGCGAGTATTCCTTACAACGTGAACAAGTTGCTGGCGGATGAGCCAAGCGCACCTGTTTACGTGTTGCAGATGGATGTGATCGTGTCGCGCGAGTTGGCGCTGTATAACGCGTCACCTTGTTATGCGGTGGGAGATGTGGTGAACTTGCCGAGCAAGGGGAGCAGCTACTATCTATTGGTGCGTGCGAATCAACTCGATGAGTTGGGCATGAATCTAGGTAAGGTAGAGCAGGTCGCTCAAGGCGATTGGGTGGTGCACAAGACGGGGACGTTGCCACGCATGCTTAAATTAGCAAAGGGCGATGAGTTGTTGGAAGACATCCGCCTCGTGCGAGTGACACCTGCCAAGGGTTGATGTCTTATCGTTTTACGCGTCTGTATAGTCTGAAGCGCTCGTCCTGTTTGCCCTGACGTCCGCCTTCCCATAGTTTTTCCCAGCCGATCTCGTCTTCGATGGGCTTGGCGATACGGTCGCCCTGTACCAGTAACAAGTTACAGACGCGGGTCGCATTCTGGCGCAGCTTGATGTTGCCGAAATATTCCAACATGGCGCGCTGACTATCGCCGACGCGTACATCTGCGATGCAGTTGTAGCGTTTTGGCAAGTTGCTCTTCAGGTCGACCACCATGGGGCGATAGCTCTTACTGGCATCTATCAGGGGTAGCCACAAAGTCATCGCCAATATCCAGATCAAGCTGATACCCGCAGTCCAGTTGATGAGCGAGCGGCGCACGGAACGGCCGACACGCCATACCAGCACGATCCACAAAACACTCGCCAATAAGGCGACACTGAATCCGAAGGTGTTCACCTCCATCTGGAAGTCGGGCTGCATAGTGCGCACTTTTCGTGCGATCAAGGAGCCGTAGTTGAGTAGCACGCCTGTCCAGCCCGACCACAACACGATGGCAATCAGGGCGAAGGTCATGATGCCGAACCAGTCGAGCGCGTTAGCCGCTCCGCGCCGTAGCGTGGAAAGTGCTGCTGTTGCGAGTAGCGCGATAGGTAACAACATCGGCATCGCGTTCTGGTCGTTGATGTCTTTCACGCCGCTCAACACCACGAACATGACGATGAAGGTCACGAGCAGTAGTTGGAACTCGGGTTCGTTCCACATGCGCTTGCGCGCTTCCCAAACCGTCCATGCGGCAAGCGGTGCCGCAGGCCATGCCAACCAAGGCAGAGCGCCTAGGTAATACAGAGTCTTGCTGTATTCACCGCCCTTGGCATATTCGAACCAACGTCCGATGTTGCGTGTCCAGGCCCAGTCAGTGAATAGTGCGGGTGAATGTTGATAGACGAGATATGGCCACACGGTGAGCCAAGGCAGTGCGCATACAAGTGCGATTCCCAATGTTGTGAGGTAAGCGCGCGTGCGCCAATGGCGGAATGCCAAAAGACTGATGCTGATGAGTAAGAACAACATCGGGGCGACGAAGCCCTTACTCATGAAGCCGATGCCCACGCCGATGCCCACGAACACACCTGCGAGCTGCGGGCGGCGCAAGCTCAATGCATAGCCGTACAGCATCATGGCGCAACCCGTGAGCAGTGCGTTGTCGGTGAGTATCTCGTGCGCGCGGAACAACATGCCGAGGCAACCAATAAGGATGATGGCGGCAGGCCAGCCACGGTTGTTGCCGAACAGTTCGCGCCCAGTCAATCCAATGAATAGCAAGGTGAGAGCAGTGTAAAAACCCGAAGCGAGTCGCGCACCGTCATGCAGTGGTAGTAGTGGTGAGAACAGCTTTGCAAAGATCGCGGCCGTCCAGTAATACAGCGGCGGTTTGTCTAGATAGGCTTCGCCCGCGAGCGTGGGAATGAGCCAATCACCGCTTTGGATGTAGTGATAGATGAGGCCGAAACTGTAGGCTTCATCCGGCTTCCAAGGGTCGTGACCGACAAGGCCGGTGAACACCCAGACAACACACAATAGGAACAGAGGCCACGCTTTGAGGGCCGTGATCTCAGGTTCCTTCATCTGGGTGTAGTAGGCGTACATTTATAAAACCATCCTTCGGGCGCATCGCGGCGTTGCGCGGTGCTCGAAATCCTCATGTACAAACGCGTACATTGCGGTTTCTCCGCTCCGTGCGCCTTGCGCTGCATCCCGAATTTCTGGTTTTCTATGGATATTCATTCGATGATCTTGATGGTTTGTCCTAAGGCAGGTTCGCCTTGAGGATACTGCGCATTGATAAGACGCAGATATTTTTCAGCATTTTTGCCGAGTGGTGAATTCAGTGCAAGTTTGGCATAGGTGTCTCCCGTCTTTGCCGAGGTAAGTTTGATCGTGAGCGGTTTGATCGCTTTGCGTTCCTCGGGGGTGAGGGCGTGGAAGCTGCGCATGCTAGCTTTCATCAGCGCTCGATGGGCGGACAAGACGGGCTCTGTCTTTGCGGTTCCTTGCAGCAGGAATGCTTTGCCATCTAGATAAATGACGCCTAACTCTAACTTGCTGGTGCTGGCGATAGCGGCTGATGACTTCTCGATGGTCAGTGACTCGATAGTGGCTGAGCTACCAGACAGCCGGCGTGCATACTCGGGCGGTGTACCTGAAGGTTTGCCATCCACCTTCAATTCAAGCGCAGCGTCATTCGTTGGATTGATCGCAATGAGTTGGGTGGGCGAATTCTTGACGCTCCATTGAGGAGGAAAATCCAGTGCGATCCCGAGGTCGCGATGGGTGAATCGGTTGTTGCGTACCACTCCTTCATCCACGCTGTCATTGAAGGCCAATCCATCCGTTTGTTTTTGGTACTCGGGCTTGCCTTCGAGCGGGTTATTCACTTTGAGATTGGATGCTTCGCCTACGACTTGTCTGAAGCGAGTGTCGTTATCGGGGTGGGTGGCGAAGGTGCCGTGGTAGCGGCGCGGTTCACGTCCTTCTTGTTTGGCGAGTTCAGCATCGAACAGTTCTTGGTTCTTCAAGACGCCCACGACACGAATCATCGCTTGCGGATCATAAGAGGTGCGCGCCAGATATTGCGCGCCAAGGCGGTCCGCTTCCAGTTCGTGATCGCGCCCATATCCAGAGAGCAATGCGCCACTGAGTAGATTGGCGATGTCACTTCCTGCTTGCGTCGAAAGTCCGGGTACAAAGATGGAGGCGAGCGAGATGCCAAGGCCAGTTGCTTGAGAGGCGCTTTGTTGACGCACGCCATGACGTGCAGTGACGTGTCCTACTTCATGCCCCAACACAGCAGCCAATTCTGCTTCCGAATTGAGATACGCCATGATGCCGCGTGTGACGTAGATGTAGCCACCGGGCAATGCGAAGGCGTTGATCTCCGGCGAATCGAGTACGGTGAAGCGGTAGTTCAGATTGGGGCGATGGCTGTTCTTGGCGACAGCTTGCCCCACGCGGTTCACATAACTTTGCAGGGCGGGATTGTCGTACACCTTGTATTGCTTGCGTACATCGACATCCGCATTACGTCCGAGGCTGATCTCTTGCGATTCCGACATCATCACGAAATCCTGTTTGCCGGAGACGGGGTTGCGAGCGCAACCCGTGAAGGTCATCGCAAAACAGGTGATGAGGAGTATCGGAAGTGTCTTGTTCATGGGTTCGTTCCACAAAATGGGTGCTTCTAAAAATTCAAAGTTCTAAGCAAGACAAGGCGCGAACAAAAAATTACGACGCAGCATATGTTTGATATGTAAGGAGTCATTTTTTGTGAGCAACGCAGTATTGCGACGAAATTTGGATTTTTAGAGGTACCCAAAAGAAAAAGGCAGCCAACGCTGCCTTTATCTTAATGCCTATTCGCCAACTATCAAGCCGCTGCTTTAGCGCCGGTCTTGTACTTGTTGTTGAACTTCTCGATACGACCTGCGGTATCCACGATCTTCTGTGTGCCTGTGTAGAACGGATGGCACTCGGAGCAGACTTCGACGTGCAATGTCGGTTTGCCCAATGTAGAACGGGTGGTGAACTTGTTGCCACAGCTGCAAGTGACTGCAACGTCGGCGTATGCTGGATGGATGTCTGCTCTCATTTTGTGTTCCTGACTAAAGTTGGGCGCGGCGGTTGTACGCGCACGGATACCGTTAAGGGCGCGCATTATCCATAAAAAGAGGGGGTTGGGCAAATTCTTTGTTGTGGGCGCTAAAACAGGGGCTCAGATTAGAATTTCAGGAGTAATCCGGCCCAAGTAGCACTCACTTTGATTTTTGAAGCAGTCCCTAGCTTCCCAAAATTTTCGTGTTGTAGACGTAGGGCAAAGTCCTGATTAACGTCGTACTGCAGACCTAGGCCTGAGCTAACACTATTGTTGTACTCATGAACAACGGCGTGCCATATTTCGTTGGTGCTTGTGGTAACTGATATTTCAGTTCCTGCATTGGAATTCAAGACGCCGAGTTTACCCGTTAATGATAGCGAGTCGCTTATGTGTAATGTACCGGTGCCTGCGATTTCCCATCCAATAGCACCCCATGTCCATACATAAGGGATAGGACCGCTTCCCGGCACTCCTGCTGGGGTGGCAGCAAGTGTTCCCCACTCTCGTGCTTGCCCAAAATCACCGTAACTGATTTCCATTCCCCAGTTGGGGGTGAATCGATAGCCGTATCCTAGGCGATATACCTTGTCTTTTTCAGTGCATGTTGCATTGGTGGACAATGAGGATGCGCAGGTTCCGACAGAATTGGAAAGGCCTGCATTTATTGCGATATAAGAATTGTGCTTGTTAGCGTTTCGGTTGGCGGCGTGAGCCGGCAGAGCTAATGAAAAAAATATAAAGGCAACACACAATCTATCAAACGCCATTCCGCATCTCCCTTTCAGTTTAATTATTTTGGCACCACCGTAACTAGGTGTAATTAGGCTGTCAAGGTGAAAAATGGCCTATATATTTTGATTGATGAGCTACACAGCCTGCCCACGTTCTATGCTGATCCCAACCATCTTGCAGTTGCGGATGGCCTGCAATTTAGCGACGCTGACTTTGACCCATGGAGCATTGAAGTCCTTGAGGATGATCTGGGCGATGTGTTCGGCCAAAGTCTCCAGTAAAGAGAAATGGCCTTCGCTCAATACGGTTTGGATGTGTTGCGCGACTTGTGCGTAGTCCAGTGCGTCGTTGATATCGTCACTCTGGCAGGCGCGGCTGTTCGGCAGTGCGATCTCCAAGTCGAGTTGCAATGTCTGTGGGACGCGTTTCTCGCGTTCATAGATGCCGATGAGGGTGACGACTTTGAGTTCGCGGATGAAGATGATGTCCATATCGAGGCGTTTCAGCTGTTTGGTGGTGATAACGCATTCAAGTAGAATGCGGCGCTTTCGCATTTTAAGGTAATACAGATGACTACTCTTATCTTTGTTGTGTGTGCCTATCTACTTGGTTCGGTCTCGTTCGCAGTGTTGATGAGCAAGGCGTTCGGCCTCGCGGATCCCCGTACTTACGGTTCGGGCAATCCCGGCGCGACCAATGTGTTGCGTAGCGGCAAGAAGGCGGCGGCGGTGCTCACATTGTTGGGCGACGTTGCCAAAGGCTGGTTGGCAGTGTTCCTTGCCATTAAGTTCGCACCTCACAATGGTGATGGTCTGTTGATGGTCGCTTTAGTGGCGCTGGCGGTATTCCTTGGTCATGTATTCCCTATCTTCCTTAAATTCCAAGGTGGAAAAGGTGTCGCAACCGCTTTAGGTGTGCTGCTGGCATTGAGCGGCTGGATGGGTTTGGCAGTGCTAGGTACTTGGTTGTTGGTGGCGGTCGTGTTCCGCTATTCCTCGCTCTCCGCTCTGGTTGCGGCGATAGCGGCACCTGTTTATGCCATGCTGTTCCAATTGAGGCCTGAGCTCGTATTTGCAACGGCGATCATGTCGATGCTGTTGATCTGGCGACATAAGAACAATATCCAGAATCTGATGACGGGCAAGGAAAGCAAGATCGGCAGCAAAAAGAAAGAGCCTCAGTCCGCGTAATTGAGCTCTTGCAGATCCCAGCGCGGCTTCACGTTGAAGCGATAGCCGTGCTGCGCATCTTGATGTTGCAAACGCATCGCGCCTGCGAAGGCGATCATCGCGCCGTTGTCGGTGCAAAATTCCAAATCAGGGTAGAACACGGTGCCGCCACGTTTGCTTATGTCTTTATGTAGGCGGTTGCGCAATGCTTGGTTCGCTCCTACCCCACCCGCGATCACGAGTTGATCCAATCCGGTTTGACCAAGCGCAGTTAAGGCTTTTTGTGCCAACACATCCACGATCGCCTCTTGTGCTGCATGGGCGATGTCTGCGCGGGTCTGTTCATCTAGTTCATTTTGTTGCGAGAGTGTCAGTACGGCGGTCTTCAATCCGCTGAAGCTAAAATCAAGGTCGCCACTGTGCAACATGGGTCGCGGTAGTTTGAACCTGCCGGGGGTGCCGCGTTGCGCCAGCCTGGATAGCAACGCACCGCCGGGATACTCCAAGCCCAACAATTTGGCGCTCTTATCGAAAGCTTCTCCTGCAGCATCGTCGATGGACTCGCCGAGTAACTCATAATGGCCGACACCATCCACGCGCATCAGTTGTGTATGCCCGCCCGATACCAGTAGTGCGACGAAGGGAAACTGCGGCGCAGGATCGGATAGCAGGGGTGAAAGCAGATGTCCTTCTAAGTGGTGAACGCCGATGGTTGGAACATCTAATGTATAGGCAAGCGCACTAGCGACACTGGCGCCGACCAGTAGTGCACCAGAGAGGCCGGGGCCTTGCGTGTATGCGATGGTGTCGACGTCATTCAATGAGCAGCTTGCCTTTTGTAGTGCGCTGCGAATCAGAGGCAGTGCATAACGCACATGGTCGCGTGAAGCGAGTTCAGGAACGACGCCGCCATATTCATTATGTAATGCGATCTGAGAATGCAATGTGTGTGCAAGCAGGCCGCGCTCGGTGTGATACAGCGCGATGCCCGTCTCGTCACATGAAGATTCGATACCTAATATGAGCTTCACGACATACTTTCGATGCAAATGGACAAGGCGCGCATTGTACGTTTTGTGCGGGTTTCAGCGTGAGCGCACATTTATGTGAAGAAAGTTTTACAAAACGCTTGACGAGAAGTTCGTCATCTATATAATGCGCACCTCTTCGACGCCGAGGCGTTAAAGAAAGCGGTAAAAAGTTCTTTAAAAATATATAAAAAACAATCGATTAGTGTGGGTGATTGTGTTGAGGTAGACGAGCGTCGCTTAGGCGAATGCAAGTCGACTCAAGACATAAAAGTAGTAGCTCACACTAAACGAAAATACATTAAGTAAATTCGCTTTGAGTGAGATCAGTCTGGGTGTTAGAGCCTGGACT